>CANJJY010000380.1 GCA_947474445.1 Oligoflexaceae bacterium | reverse complement strand
CGAGGCGCAAGAAGAGGGATAGGGTGAGAGCGACGTTGGCAAGGTGAAGCAGCACGCTAGCCGCATGAAAGGGGGCCGGACTCAGCCCGTAGGTCGCAGCAGCATAATTCAAAGGGGCAGCACCCTGAATCGCCACGGCGTGGAGAGCTGCCCAGAAGGTTTCACTGACAGGCACATACATCCGGAGATTGGCGTCCGTCCAGATCTGCTTGATATGGGGCCAATCAAAGGAAGCGATGTCAGGATTTTCGTAGATGTGGAGATGGTCATCGAACTCCACAAAATTGAAACTGAGGGTCGGAAGATAGAGGGCGAAAATCAGGCCGAAAACCAAACTGCCGATGATGATAGGCAAGCTATGTTTGGAAAGGGCGCGCATGCCAGGCCTCCTCTGAGAGAGTAAGAACCTTTTATGCTAACACGGAAAGTCGAACTAACGCCCTCGGCACGGGTCAGGGGCTTATGGTCTCGTTTTTGACTGCAGCGGCTTCCTGAGCGGCCGCAGCCTCCGCCTGGTTCTCGGCAGCGAAGCGGGAGAAATCGAGGTCCAAACGGTAGACCGGGCTCAGGATCTTTCTGTCCTTGTCGGCAAACTGATAGTAAACCGCCTGAGGACGCGCCGCATTCAAGGGAATCTCTACCGAGCCCTCGACCATCTGCCAGGTGATGCGCGGATCGACTGGCTCGGCGAGTTCAGAATCTGAAAGGGCGAGGCGCACCCAGCGAGCCAGAATATTTGCGCTCAGAGCCAGGGTCAGGGTCTTCATCGCCTTGTCATTATCGCGGAAACTGCTGGGAACATCCAAGGTGCCCTCGACGGTCAAGCGATCGTAGAGCACAAAATTACGGGCGTCGCCGACGACACCGACATGCCAGGTCCCTTGCGTCTGCACGTAGCCTTTCTGCGAAATGAGGATGGGCAGATGACTGCGCATCGGAGCATATAGGGCGAACATTCCGTCGGCATCGGTGAGCGAAGCGTTGCGACCCACCCGGACATACGCCTTCTCAACAGGTAGAGTCGATTGTTCCAGTTTCTTCGCGGCGCGCACTTGCCCGCTGACGGCAACTTGCTTCTCCAAACGAATCGTACCGATGTCGAGGAGACCAATGGCGATGGGCTGAATCTGATCGTATACTGCGGATTCGCCTGGAACCCCAGATTTGACGAAGTAAAGGTGCAGCGGTTGATCGAGAGGCGCGTAACGGCCCCTGAAGAGCTGCATCCGATCCGCATCGATGGCAAAGGAAAAGCTACCGTCTGCCGCGGTCCGGGCTTCCTCGATTTCTTCGGTTTCCATATAGATGCCGACGTCGCCGGCTCCCAGCCCATCGCTGCCTAAAACGCGGCCGCTGAGGGTCAGGGGAAAATCTTGGGATGAAACTTCACTGCTCGGCTTCTTCAGACAGGAGACCTGCGACAAGCTGAGGAGAGCCATTGTCAAAAATGAAAAATTCCGCCACAAGCCGCTCATGATTCCGCTCCCTTATCAGCACTCAACACCGCGCATTGAAGATCTACAAGCCTTTGTCCTGCAAAGTTCTGACCAGCTTCACGGGGGCTTCACGCCGGGAATTTTTTTAAAGAATTTGAAAGGATTAGACGGCATCTGCTAAAATGAAGGCTCAGAGCACTGACCAAGGTTTAGACGCCCCGCTGCCATCCAGATGGGATGGTCGAACTTGTGAGACGATCGGGGAAGGAGCATGCATATGCTGGGCAAGAGAGTTAAAACCTGCCGCGGACGATGGACAGCGTTGGGTCTCAGCTTGGGTTTAGCCAGCGGACTCCTTGCGTGCCGTCAGGCATCCGATAGATCCTGCAATTTTCAATCGAACGGGCTGAAGAGTGATGGGTGGAATGGACAGGATCTCGCGGATAAAGAGCTGGCTTTGATCTTTCTCAAAGGGCCTTCCAAGCAGACCTCCCCCATCGGTAGTTTCCTCAGTGGTCTCGATGTAAAAGCCGCATTCTTTGCCCAAGGCGCGACCATCGAAGGGAATACGAGTGAACTCCAATCGCTGAAAGACCAAGGTCACCTGGTCGGTAACAGCGGCTATCACTATGCGGATCTCGTGCAGGCGAATCATCCCGTGCTTGAATTGCGCACGACGGATGCCTTGATTACGCCTTATATTACGGGCAATCAGTTTGTCTTTTACGCGCCTTTCAAAAGCTTTAATGAGCAGATGTCGGCCTTGTTTCGTACCAATGGTCTCGGCAAATACGTAGGGCCGATTAAGGACGATACCCTGCCGAGCGCCACCTTTCAGTACGATGAGCAGTGCTGGTCGCAGGAGCTGACGGTGGCCGCCTGCACGCAGCAATATTTTGATGAGATTCAACGACTCGGACGTGGGATCGTGGCCTTTCACGATACCGAGAGCAAAACCCTCGAGCTGCTCAACCTCTTGGTGCCGCAGCTCAGTGTCGTCGGTTATAATTTTGTGCGTCTCGATCAGATTCCCGGCGTTCGGACGGCGCTCGCGCGGGCCGGCGGTGAACTTGATCTGACAGGCGGCTCAGCCTCTTGCGACGATTACGATTAAGGAGGCTGACTTGGCGATAGCGATCGATAAGCAATGGATGCGCTGGAGCTTGAGTCTCAGTCTGGGACTGGGGTGTAGCGCTTCCCTTCAAGCGCAGAGCGCTTGTGATGGCAACGGCTTGGGAAAGCTGTTGGCCGATGCGCAGAGCCTTGCTAGCTCGGCCGAAGCGAATGGTCGCGCCCTGCTCTCTTGCTCGCGTGAAGATTATCGCGAGGCCGCCCTCTATTGGCTCGGATTCTACTTGCACCAGACCCAGCAGGACAGCAAATTTCCCGAACTGCTCAAACCCTGGCCACAAAGCAATGAAAAGGGTCAGGCGCGGCTGCGGGCCTGGTCTGGTGATCCTCAGTTTCTCAAAACCAAGATTCAAACCGGCACCAGTGGCTTTGGTGACGATCCGAGTTTGATGCTCAGTCTCGCCAGGAGCGCTGTACGCGCGGGACTGTTCAAGGACGGTCATCAGGCCTACGAGATTTACCTCCAACAGGGTGAAAACCGCGACGCACAAGAAGCCGAGCGACTCTATGCCTACATCTGGGCGAATGACGCCAAGGCCGCACGCCTTCAGATCGCTTCTCTCAAACGCTACGAGTTGACTCCCTATCTGAAGCAGGTGATCGAGCGGGCCGAAGCGCTGCTCGGTCCCGATAAAACGCTGGCCTCCCCGCTGATCGGCGCCCCCGGACCTTGGCTTCGTCTCAGTGGCGAGCAAGGTCAAGATACCTACGGGTATGCCTGGCGTGCTCTCAAAGCTGACTACTCAGGCTTTATGGATATCGGCATCGACGCCTATGAATTCCAGCATGCGCTCGAACCGAGCGATCAGAATCAGGCTCTCTTCACGGTCGGCAAAATCTTTGAAACGGGAAGCTGGCGCTGGCACGCGAGCCTCGGCTACTTTAGCGGCGGCGACCAGCACGTCACTGGACTGGCTCAGATCGAATGGTACCCGACTCCCGTGCTATCCTTTGGCGTCGGTGCAAAACGAGAGCCGATCGCCGTCGTCGAACGTCCGCTTCTCGGTGACCGAGAGGGTCTGATGCGCGATACGGCCGAAGCGAGCCTCGGCCTCTTTCAGCGGGTGATCCTCAATGCCGCGCTGCATCAAGATGATGAGACCGCGCAGTTTGAAAGCTATCGGGCCGAAGTACGGCTCGGCTCTCTCCTCCAAGGCGAGTGGGACGAAGGTTTTGGATTCTTCCTGCCTTTTGCCTACCGGCATCGCCCGACGCCAAGCCCCGATTTCATCAGTTATCCCAAGGAATTTGATGCGGGAGTTGGCCTGCGCCTCGCCACGAGCGATGGCGCGAGCTATCGCATCGAAGCCGAGGCCTTGATCGAACAGCTTCGTCGCAGCTACTACATCGATACCGAAGCGTATGAACAGCTTCTGCAAGGAACCTTGTCGGTCGACAGCCGCTACTACGCGACGCCTTCGCTCTATCTCTTCGGTTCGGCTCTCCTCCGCCTCACCGAAAAGAACCCCTATGAACGCGAGAATCAGCGCCTCTCGGAATTTTCAATCGGTGTCGCCCTCCGCGATTTTGATACTGGGAGAACAGCGAGATGAAGTCAAAGGAAATGGTCCTCCTCTTCAGTTCAGTCGTGACGGCCTGTAGCTATCGGATCCCGGCCGATGATATCACGCAGCTGCAAGCCGGTAAGACCTTCAATCGTCAGGGCAACTTCATGATAGGTGCCGGTGATGAAGTGGAT
>CANJJY010000379.1 GCA_947474445.1 Oligoflexaceae bacterium | reverse complement strand
GTACGTCCGGCCTCGAACCCATCGCCTCGGAAGCACGGCCGCTGAGCATCGAGTCAGGCGCTTACCACCGCGGAGGGGTCGCCGGCATCACTGCAGCTAGCTCCTGTCGCAGCGAGAACAAGACCAGTCGGGAAGCGGAACTATGCACGACCTATTGGAATCCTGCGGCGTTCCTCACTCAAAAATTTCTGCTTCTCGATGCCACGATCAGTGGAACAGCCGCTTTTTACCCAGGCGCCGATTGGTTGAGTCAACTCCTGCTCGCCTACGAAACCCTCAGCCCCGATGCGGGTTGGACCGCCGGCTTTGAGGCCTCAGGTTTGTACGGCCGCTATCAAGAGAACCAGACTCTGACGGGCTATGAGCTCAAACCGGCGATCGGCTATCGGGCCCAAAGAGATAGCTGGAGCAACGAGGCTCGACTGAAACTCATCTACCGGCGCCTGCACCATCCGCCTGGGAACGATGCGAACAGTCTCCCGCGCCGGCTCATCAGTCTATGGAAAATGGAGCACGATCGCATTTTTCATCTGTCGGATGAATTCGGATTCAAGCCAGAGGTCGACACTTACCTCCGCGCCCGCCTCTCCCTCACCAGCAATCGTAGCGATGATGCAGTACTGCTCGATCAAGTCGCGCTAGAAACAGCCTGGCTCTACCTCTGGCAAGCCCAGCTTTCCACCTCGCTGGGTTTTGATGTCCGGCAACTATCGATGGATCGTCATCGCAGTAAACAATGGTTGATTTACAGTCCAACCGCCGCCGTGTACTGGATGAATCAGAGTCTCTTGCATCATCCACTCTTCTTCAGCGCTAAGGCGGGGATGGATACAGAAAGTGATCGCTCGGAAATCCTCCTCTCGCTCGAGACGATCGTGGGTGCGGCGCAGAATTCGGTCAGCCTCTCGGCGATCAGCAGTCCCTTCCAGGCTGTGTCCCGCAGTGAGATCTGGAAGCAGCAAGTCGGCTCAGGAGAATCCCACGATGCACGATAACACCAGCAGCTCTTTTCTCGGACGGCCGCTCAATCGCTATCAAGCCCTTCTGCATCCTGATCTGATAGCTGATTTTTCTCGTGAATTTGAAGCGATTCCGCAACTGCCTCAGAGGGGTCCGCAGGAAAACGCTCTGCAGTTTCTCAGCGAAAAAATGAGTCAGCTCGCCGAGGGCTCTCCCGCTCTCTTCACAGCTCCTACCGATGGAGACCGTCTCCGCGCCTTGAGCTTCTGCCTCGATCGCATGAAAGAGCAGCTCAGTGAGCTCCACATCTCGGGCGATTGTGAGAGCTTCACCTGTTTGATGCATGTGATTCCACGTTTGGGTGAAGATCTCGTGCGGGCTAAAGCTCTCTCTGTCGCGCATCTATGGATCCATCGACTGAGCCCCGCTCTCAGGGGTGACATGCTGAGTCTGCGTCCCCTTCAACTCATGGCCCGTCGCATTTTCGAAAGTCCTCCGGACGATGTTTGGAGTTCGGTCGCAAGCTTTCTCATCCTCGTCGCCTGTGAGGGGCCCGACGCCCTCGCGACCTCTCTCGGTCTGATGCTCGAGCGATACCGGCAGCACGATGCTCTGCTCTTTTTCAAGAGCCATTGTCTTGAGGCGGCCAAGACGGATCCTTTGGTTTTCGCGGCCCTCCTACCCTTCATTGATACTTGGATGGCCGAAGATAGTGCTTACGTCAAAATCCGACTGGCCGAAGTGCTGAGTCGACAGCCCGATGCCGATCGTCTCGATCGTCTGATGATAGATGCCGATCCTCAAGTGGCGCTGGCCGCAACTCTTGAAATGCTCGACCTCCATCTCAAGCGCGGCTGGGGTTCAACCGCTAGTTTCAATTGCTTGCTCGATGGCCTGAGCAGACGCGGCATCGCCTACGTCTTGCATCTCAGTACGCTCCATATCAAAGAATTGATCCAAGCGGCCGTCCTCGCGCCGGGCGCAGCGGATGAGCTCGAACTCATAGCCCTTCATACGCCGTCTCTCATCGATTTTTTCCAATTTCAAAGACAGAGCGCGCCCGATCGGATCCGCCGTGGGGCGACCATCTGTCTCCGATGGCTCGAAGTCGCCAGCGAAGCGCGACTCTGCGCATTGATGCAGACTTTGGCGTCTCGACTCGCCGGGCCTGAGGCGCGCGTGGTCTGGCAACTCAAGAATCCAGAAGTCGATGTCCTGACCTGCCTCACTCTCCTGGCGGCACAGGACCTTGGTCTCGAAGTCGCGCAAAAGCGGGACAGGTGGACGCTCTATCGCGGCTATCAGTTTGCATGGAGCGCCTGGCGCTTGGTTCACGAATGGAAGAACCGCTCGAGCATCAAGCGCCAAGGCCACGCCCATTGGGTCAGTCGTAATCTCCGCACGCTTCTCAAAATTCCATCGAGTCGAGTGTGTGAACTTGTCGCCACGACGATTCCGGGTGAACCGCTCTACATTGAGGAAGCCGATGGATGGCGGCCTTGGATCCCTTTGGCCTGCGACTTCTATCGCTTGCTCCGTTTTTTCAGGAGTCAAACCCTCACCATTCTCACCGCAGAAGGTCTCACCCGAGTGAAGAGCCCAGCGCGCTTTCTCGGCCGCTGCCGCGCCTGGCTACGTTTGACCTTCCACTATGAGTCCTATGCGAGTCTCCGCAACTGGCACGCTCAGGCTCCCTTTCAGCCTCACAGCTACATCGCTGGAATGCGGCAGCTCGGCTTTGACATTGAGTTCAAGACACTCTCGCCTCTTCTGCGCGGCGACGACGATTCGGTCGTTCAACATTTTTCGTCAGGTTCTCTATCATGATGCTTCAAGATTTGTGGACTATCGTCACGGATGGCTTGATCGAGCTCCAGCAGCTGATGGCCGACAAAAATGCGAACGATATCTTTGATCTTTTGGTCTTCACGCTCGCTTTGCTGCTCATTTTTCTGTGGCGCCACTATCTTCGCAATCGTCAGGCGGTGAATAACAGGCGGCTGATTCACCTCGTCGTCGGCGGATGGGGATCGCGCGGCAAATCTGGGACCGAACGCCTCAAAGCGGCTCTGTTCAATGCCATGGGGCATTCTCTCCTATCCAAGACCACGGGCTGTGAACCCGTCCTCCTCCATGGCCCGCGCTTTGGCAAACTCGAGGAAATTCCTCTCCATCGACCCTTTCAAAAGGTGACGATCTGGGAACAACTCGACGTTTTCGACCTGGCCAGCCAGCTCAAAAGCGACGTCTTTCTCTGGGAATGTATGGGCCTCGAACCTGAGTTTGTGTCGATCATGCAGCGGCAATGGATGCGCGATGACATTTCGACGATTACCAACACTTATCCCGATCACGAAGATATTCAAGGTCCCTCTGGCCTCGACGTCGCTCGTTCGATTGCGCATTTTATCGGCGAAAAATCGCAGCTGTTGACCGCTGAGGAGCTCATGCTACCCATCCTTCGCCAGAGGTGTCAGGCTTCAGGGACCCAGCTGGCCACCCTCGATCTCAGGGCGCTCAATGCGATCACTTCGGATGTTTGCCGGCGTTTTCCTTATGCGGAACATCCGCACAATATTGCGCTCGTCCTTCTCTTGGCAAAAAAGCTCGATATCCACCAGGATTTTGCACTGAAGGAAATGGCTGATCGCGTCAAGCCTGATATCGGTGTTCTCAAAACCTATCCCAAGGCGCGACTGGCTCGCGCCAGCATAGGATTCACCAACGGGTTTTCCGCAAACGAAAAGTTCGCCTGCGTCTCGAACTGGAAGCGGCTCGGATTTGATCAATTGACGATCACGAGTCATCCCGGCATTTGGTTGACAGTCATGATCAATAATCGGGAAGATCGTGTGTTTCGATCGCAGGTTTTTGCCGACGTGATGATAGAAGATCTCGACGTCGATGAATTCTATCTAGTCGGCACCAACCTCAATGGATTTCGGCGGTCCTACACGCGCTGTTTTCAGTCGTCGATCGCCAAACTTGAATTGAATACCTGGCCAAATCTCTGGCGCAACTATCAGCAGATGAGGCAAAGACTGCGTATCCCGCGCAGCGGAGGCCAACTCTGGAGTCGCTTGGCTCCCACCTGCCAGGAGTTAGGCTGGTCAGCAGAGGACTGTTTTTCTTTGCAAGCGGCGCTGACGACCGCAGGAGATCCCACGCATCTGCACGCTCTCGCTGCACGCCTCGGGATCCCCTCGCGCCTGATGGATCTCTTCGTGCGCTGCCGCGCCTGGGAAGCATTTGAAGCCGAAGCTGAACGGGCCGAAAGGGGGGGGGCTGCGCCTCAGGAAGCCGCCAAGAAGCTAGGGGCTTTGATGGAGGC
>CANJJY010000378.1 GCA_947474445.1 Oligoflexaceae bacterium | reverse complement strand
TGCGTGAGGTGAGTATGTCTCTCGTTAAGGGGGGCTCAGCTATGTCTAATCTGTTAGGCCTCAAAGGATACTCGGAAGTTTTCTTCCCCATGATCCAAAAAGGTTGAGGTTTGATCTCTTGGTTTGAGGGGTCTGCTGCAAGCAGGCCCCTTTTTTATTTGAGACGCGGCCTCTAAGCTCATGACAAATATTAGCAGGCGTGGTCGTCGGAATTGATGGGACACTCACGGGAAATCAGAGAATAGGATTCATCACTCGAATCGGCGCTGAGATGAGCGCGGAGTTCGCCCTGGTCATTTTCTTCGACCGTGTAAAGGTCTTGATCGCCCAGCAAGATCTGGGCAGGTTGACCGCTCTCAATGGTGTCGCTGACGAGCTTCCATTCATCGGCGCAGATCAAGATCGTGCGATGACTATCGGCATCTAATTCGACTTTAAAACTCTTGATCACAATCAGAATGCCCGTTTCCCCGTTCCGAGAAAGTGCCGGTTCTGCACAGATCCAAAGAGTCGCCAACAGTGTAAAGATAGCTGAACGCATCAACTGACTCCTGTGAGAGAAGCACGATCGTAGGTATTGACCATGACATCGATGAAAACGGGAATGGTGCCCTGATTCTGGGGAGCTTCCTTCAATCGGTCACTTTTCTTGATAAAATCATTGACTAGGTCGATCAGTTCACTATACGCCGCCGGGCTCAGTGAAGCTGATAGATGGACGAGTCGAGCAAATTGCGAGCCGACAAGAGATTTGTCGTAGTAGTCAGCATCCTTCTTCACCTGATGCAGAATATCATCGGCATTCATGATAAAGGAGCCGCGAGCCGGATGGCTGATCCGACTGGTTCGGTCTTCATGGAGAAATTTATCTTCGATCATTTCATCGAGGGCGCTGAGGCCTCTCTCGCCGAGGATGCGGAAGATGTCTTTGCGGGTGGTCCCGTGGGCGGTCAGAGCCAGCTTGAGAATATAGTTGTGAGGATCCTTAAATCGATAGAGCCGCAGCTTCTGATGATCGATCGCGGCATCGTCTCCATCTTTGGTCTCGCGCAGCAGCGCCTCGAGCGATGGATAGTGGGACGCAAGGAATTGAGAGCGCTGGGCTTGCGGCATGACGACGAGAATCAGCGAGAGAATCGTCTCATCGCGGACATCATTCGCCTCATGCTGCAAAATCCGCCGTATCGTCGAATAGCTGACGCCAGTCTTATTCGAGATCGACTGAATGCTCAAATTCTTGTGATTTTCCAAATAGTTCGCTATAGCAGCTTGAAGCTCCGCCAAAAGCGCCTTGGATGCCATCACGCTCTCCTCATTTGCTTTTGCATGATTAAAACAAGATCAGGTCGCTTTGTCACGCAAAAATCTTAGCTGCCCCTATGAAAAGAGGGAATCATAGTCATCAGCTGCTATGAACAGAGCTTATCCTTTAACACTCCCAACTGTCAGTCCAGAGATCACATACTTGGATGAGTAGAGAAAGAGCAGCATGCTCGGAAGAGCAATGACGACAGAACCGGCTGCGAAAAGTCCCCAACGAGCATCGTAACTACCGCTGAACTCCATGAGTCCCAAGGTCCAGGGGCGCAGTTCGACGGCATCAATCAATGTCGATGCCAGAAGGAACTCACTCCATGCGTTGGTGAATGCGAAGAGAAAAGCGATCGCTAAAGCGGGGGCCGAGAGCGGAAGTAAGATGCGAAAAAATGCTGAAGCCGCCGTGCATCCATCGACACGAGCGGCCTCTTCTAGGCTCCGCGGAACTGTCTCAAAATAACCACGGAGAATCATGATGGAGAAGGGCAGAATGGTGACCGACATGGCTATGATCAAGCCTGCGTAGGTGTTCCCAAGCCCGAGACTCTTGATCACGAGATAGACAGGAATGATCATCAGTGGAGCCGGGATCATCTGCGTCATAAACAGAAGGCCAGATGCGAAGGACTTACCAGGAAACGAAAAACGTGCAAAGGCATAGGCCGACGTCGCTGCCAAGAGAAGCCCGATGAAGGAAGCGCTGAGTGAGATGATGAGACTGTTATAGATCCATTGCAGAAAGAGGTACTTGCTGAAGAGATCCGCATAATTCGAATACCACGTGCGTTCGCTCGTCACGGCACTGGCGGCATCCAGCGAGGCAAAGGGATCGTCGGCTGCAGCGGCGGGAGCCGGTGCGGCGGTGTCCGTCGGCGCTGTCGCTAAGGGTGCTTTCGGCGTCAGCGAAAATGCCGAAAAAATCTCATAGGGAACCACGGCATCAGCAAAAAACTGAACGTAATCCTTAAACCCTGCTTCGCCGCGCTGCGGAAAGTCCTTGCGGGTCGTTGAGCTTACCGTGTCGGTATTGCGAAAGGATATCGCAATGACGCGAAAAACCGGGAAAGTCGCAATTAAACACGCCCCCGTCAGAAGAAGATGGACCAGCAGAAGGCGCGGAACAGATACTTGTTGGACGCGGCTCATCAGACGACCCCCGTAGAACCGAGTGGTGATTTTTGCGTCACTTGCGCATCAGACACCCCTTGAGTCGGCTTCACTTTTGCAATTTTTTTGATATCTTCATCGCGATTCATCCGGGTTTGGAGATAGGTAAAAAGGCAGAGGATCGCGAAGATCACGAAGGAATAGGCCGCTGCAAAACCGTAGCGGTAGTAAGTAAAGCTCTGTTTGAAAAGGTCGGTGACCAGAATGTCCGCCCCCTCGTATCGACCCGCGTCGGTCATCAGATAGATAACGTTGAGGTTATTGAAGGTCCAGATCGTGCCAAGCATGGCTGCCGGAACCATGACCGGTTTCAGGAGGGGCACAGTCACGTGCACGAACCTCTGCCAAGGACTAGCGCCATCGATTGCTGCGGCTTCATAGACGGATTGCGGAATGGACTGCAAGGCGCCGAGTGCGTTGATCATCATGAAAGGAACGCCGAGCCAGATGTTGACGATACAGGCCGCAGCAAAGAGAGCATTGGGTTCGAGAAACCACGAGCGGGGCTGAAAGCCTATCCAGGTCAAAGGTGCGATGACCGATCCACCCCACTCAAACGAAAATAATTGGTTGGTGACATGGATGAACTGATTGATAAACCCAACGCTTTCGTTGAAGTCTGAACGCCAAACCAAAACAGCGATGACCTGCGGCATGACCCAAGGAAGGGTGAGAATCGCGCGATAAAAGCCGACTCCCTTGACGCCATGGGTGTTGAGCAGAAGGGCGAGAATGAGACCGAGGCCCACATGGAACACGAGGTTCACGCCGGTCCAGAGGAGCGTCCGGGCAAACACGATCAGAAACGATTGGCCCGTGGCGCGATCGCGAAAGACCTCAAAGTAATTATCGAGACCGAAAGGTCCAGCTAAGGGCGCATGACCTTCTTGAACCCATAAGCCGAAGGTTTTCAGGCTGAGGTCATGAAAAGACAGAAAGAACTCGTAGAAGAGGGGATAGAGGAACAGGAGCACCATGCCGAGAAAAGCAGGCGCCAAGAAGTAAGTGGGTGTCGTAAAACGGCCGCGGAGCTGAAAGCGAAAGTAAAGTCCGACGGCGATGGGAATCACCAGCCCAAAGCTGGCTGTGAGCCAGGACGCTCCGGAAGCTTTGAGACTGATGCCGATGCTCAAACCCAAGAGGATTTTAGTGAGAAGATAGAGTCGGTAGGACCAGACCTTATAATTCAGCCACAGATAAGCAAAGGTCAAGCCGAGCAAAAGGAGGAGGATGCCTCCCAAGCGCAGGACTTCTATCAGGGCTGGTGTCAACGAAAGGTGCATAGACCCTATCTCCTCCTCGTGAGCTTACTTAGCTTTAGCCGGTGCTGCTGGCTTCTCTTGGACAGCTTTCAAAGCTTCGTCAGCAGCTTTTTGTCCCGTCTTCACTGCAACAGCGACAGACTCTTTGCCTGACATCGCCCGTTGGACCATAATGCGCATACCATCCCAAGCAGCCCGCATCTCGACTTGAGGAGGCATGGCTTTGGCGTTGGCGGCGGCAGCGAGGCTTTCTTGCAGCAGTTTGTTGCCGGTGACAGCCGCATCACTGCGGACTTCCAAGGCAGCTGGAATCGAGTTCAATTGTGAAGCGATACGCACTTGGACGGTTTTCGAAGTGACAAAGTCGATGAACTTCTTGGTCGCTTCGAGTTTGGGGCCTTTGGTGCTGGCGTTAACGTACAGGAAGCGTCCGCCCATCATGGGGCTCATCGGCTTGCCTGTCTCAGAAATGACGGGCAGAGGAGCGACGCCGAGATTATCGCCGAATTTTTCCTTGTAACCATTCAATTCCCAGTCACCGCTAATGTGAAAGAGAGTG
>CANJJY010000377.1 GCA_947474445.1 Oligoflexaceae bacterium | reverse complement strand
GGCTTTTCTGCTGTTTGGATTGGCCGGCATTGTCCTCTACAAGCAAGGAGAATTAAACGAGATTCTGACTTTTCTCAAGGATCGCAACTTCTACAACGCCCAATCCGCCTTTGGAACCCAATATAATCCCCGGTTCGAATCCTATATGGACAGAAATCGCGAGTCGATCAATCAGGCCATGAAAAAAAAGAAGGGCTTGGCCCAGTGGCTCCCTTATGTCCGCGCCGTGGCCTTCAGTCGGGATGGGCGTTGGGACGGCATCAATAGTAAAAAGTTGCGAGGAAAGATCGAAGAGCCTCTGCCGCAAGACTGTTCGATGGCTTACTGGGAACAAACCTGGTTGAACAGCCGGAGTCAATGGTCGCCTTTTCTCGAAGGGACTCTCTTGCCGCGTGATGAATGGGCTCTCCTTCTCGCTTACGATCCCCATTGGATTGCCCATCGATCTCCGATGACGGGTTGGTTGATTCCGGGTTCCTATCATGAAGCCTGTATGCAGATGGCCCTAAAAGCGTTGCAAAGACAAAGCAGCGGGACGACACCCTGGGAGGCGAAAGTCTTCATCGCCAGGTTGCGCTGGCAATTGGGAGTGATCAACAAGCAGGTTCTGAGCGAAGAGTTTCAAATGTCAGGAACTCTCTGGGGACTCAGTTGCGTCGAAGAAAGCAAGGACGAGGCTGAGCTCAAAAACTGTCAGAGTTCCCTCAGCTTGAAACAGGGTTGGAAGGATGCTTTTGATCGGATGGTGATCAAGCGCCGGCTTCACCTGATGATCAAGGGAGATAACTCCCTCGATGAAGGGAAGTTGGCGGTGTTCGAAGCCCTTACGAAGGAGTTTGCCGCTCGCGCGGAAACCAGTCCCTGGTCTTATGCAGAGGAAGTACGCCTCTTTCAAGAAATTATTCAACAGAAGGGCAATATTCGGCAGGTCTTTCAACAGCGGTCATCGCCCCTGCACTTTGATTGAATTTTAACGAGGTATTCGTGTCTTTCCGCTGGATCTTCATCCTAGCAATCTTTCTTCTGGCAAGCCCTCTGCTCGCCAGGGAAGAGGTGTCGCCTCGAGATGAAGCCTATTACAGCGCCGTCCAAAGCTTTCGCGATAATCGGACCAAAGATTGCTTCCGCCAACTCAAAGCTATTCTGCAAAAGGATCCCGAACATCCGGAGGCGAACCTCCTGATTGGAGCCCTCTATTACCAAGTCGAAAAGCTTGACAAGGCTCGTACCTACTTTGATCGCGCTGGGCCTGAATATCTCACCGATGAATCGGCTTTTGCTTATGGTGCGACCTATCTGGAGTTCGGTGAATACCGTCGAGCGGTTCAGGGCTTTCGCTTCAGTCTGAGGCACAAGGGACCGTATCGAGAGTTTGCTCAGTACTATCTCGGGGTCGCCTACTATAAGCTCGGCCAACTCCCCCGCGCCCGCCGCTTCTTTCAAGATGTGGATACCAGCGATTTTCCCGTGTTTCTCAAAGTCAATCGGCGGCGATACCTGAACGCTATAAGGGAAAAGCAGGACAAGACCCTGAACTCTATCATTGGCACCAACGATCAGCGATCGCTTGAGCTCAGTTCCAGTGAACCTTCAGAAGAACGCGTGGGTTTTCGCGTGACCGACCGCAATGTTGCGGAAGATCCGGAAGATATTGAGCACCGCAATTCACGTTGGCGGGGGACGGTTAGGCCAGAGCTGCGTCTCACCCAACAGAGCAGTTCGCTCGAAAATCATGGGATCACTCATGATACCGTGGACGTGTTTGCCCACAGTGAATCGATGCAAGGCGAACTCGCCTACGCATCGGCTCAGGATAAATCACGTTTCACAGCGCAGATGCAGCTGGCTCTCGGCAACTCAGGCTATAATGCGCGAGTGGAAAAAACTCAATTTTTTAAATTAGATCAAGTGAGCGGCACGTTTGCCAGCCAAACAGATAAAAAACCATCGGAAACGGCAGCTTTCACACATATGCGCGGTAATCTCAGCCTTGGGCTCGAATCGGATTGGCGTGTTGATGTCGGAGCCGCTCTCCTCACAGAAATTCCCGACTATGAAGCGGAACGCATCTGGGGTCAGGGAAGTGTCAGTACAGGTATACGCTATGAGGGCAAGGTCGTCGAAGTAGGTCTCGAGGCAGCTGCCTTGCGGCCTTTCGACGAGAATGCAAAAAAGGATGCTTTGGATTTCGCCGTGAGGGCCGACCTAGAGAAAAACATGGAAATAGTCCGCGTGGCCCTGGCAGCTTATTATTGGGAAACCGACACGATCAATTTCATCAGCCAAGATCGCTTTCGTTTTACCCTCGCGGATCCCTCTCTAAGGTATAGGATCGGCTTTAAAAGCGAGATCGGAGCTTCGGGATCGACGATCTTTCAATTCGGTGACTTTTCTCTGCTTTTGAAAGGTGAATATTTTGATCGCACCATCTCCGCAGCCCGATATGTCAATCGAATCAGTTCAATTGATGATATTGAAACGGCGGCCGACGGAGGGAGTAAATTCCTTACCTCCTTGAGCTATCCTATTTGGGATTCGTTTACCTTGTTTGGATCCTTCGGATATAACGTCCTGACGGCCTATCTCTATACCGATCGCGAAAAAGATGGGACCTTCATCAAGGATTACCTCACCGATGTTGAACAAATGATCTACAGAATCGGCAGTCACGTGAGCTTCACCGACTGGCTGCGCTTGTCGGGCAGCTATGCTCTGACCAGCAACTCCTATGCGGAAAAGAGTGCAAAGACTCTTGAGTTTAAAAAGGGCAATCCCGACTATTCCGAAGATTCGGTCTTTTACCTCGAAATGGCCAAAAGCTTTTAAACCACCCTCATCGCAAGAATTTTGGCCGTCCATGCAGTCCCTCCGACGCCTCGGGAAAATTCTGCAAAAAGCTTTTAGCTCGTTTCCTGCGAACGAGGAGTATAAGATCGAGCGCAGAAGCAACCCTGCGGGTATTGAGGAGTATTACGATGTCGGATGCACTTGCTGATCTTCAACCGTCACGTCTGTGGAAGCACTTTGCAGCGATTTCAGCGATACCTCGCAGCTCGCGAAGCGAAGTTGCTTTAACGCGCTATGTCACAGAAGTCGCCACGAAAGCGGGTTGCGCTGTCAGGCGGGATAGAGCGGGACATTTGATCATTAAATGCAAAGCGACACCTGGTCTTGAAACAGCGCCGTCGATCTGTTTGCAAGGCCACCTCGATACCTTGAAAGTGATGAGCGACGACGATGGCGTTGATACTCGACTGGAAAGTGGTACCCTTCATCGCGAAGGGTCTCTCATCCGGATGCCTCATGCCCTGGTTGCTCCCGAGCAAGGGATTACGGTCGCAGCCATGCTCGCCCTCATTGAAGACGTGGAGCAAGCGCACGGACCTCTCGAATGTTTGCTCACCGTCGACGAAGCGGGTGTAATGCCGACCTCTCGAACGGCCGATGCCTCGTTGATCGAGAGTCGGCTGCTATTCAATCTGGAAAGCGAAGAAGAGGGCTCCTTGACGATAGGAGGAGCGGGGACGCGGGAAACCATAGGTTTTTGGAAGCCTCTTTGGGAAGAGCTCTACGATAAGGGGCCGGCCGGGGTTCTCGAGATCCGTGGATTACGGGGGGGACACGCTTCGTTTGAACAGGACCTCTATCGCGGCAATGCCATCAAACTCATGGCTCGCATACTCTTGCCGCTGCATGATCGGGGCGTGCGGATCGCATCGATCCATGGCGGTGAACGTCGCAGCGCGGTCCCACGCGAAGCTGAGGCTTACCTCTATGTTCCCACCAAGCGAATGGCAGACATCCAAGACCTCATCAGCAGTCTGGAAAGCACCATAGGTGAAGAACTCCGCGAGAGCGATCCCAACTTCAAATTGCAATTTGTCGTGCATGGCATCAAGAAAGGCAAGGTCCTCAAGCGCGTTCAGATTAGGCGCATTTTGCATCTCATCAATGCCATGCCTAACGGGGTCGTCAGGATGAGTCAGGAAATTCCGGGTTTGGT
The DNA here is from genome assembly GCA_947474445.1 of Oligoflexaceae bacterium. Classification (GTDB taxonomy): domain Bacteria; phylum Bdellovibrionota_B; class Oligoflexia; order Oligoflexales; family Oligoflexaceae; genus Oligoflexus. The sequence continues at coordinate 316 of CANJJY010000377.1, read as the reverse complement.
CCAGACTTCTTCCCAGATTTATTCGATCGGAACGAACCGTAAACAGCTCAGCTTATTCACCAGTCAGCGCAGCTATTACCCTTCTGAACTCGAAGCCAGCTCGAGCAGCATTGTCAGTTTGCTCGACATCGGAGGCGCTGTGATCGAACAGTCTCAAGGACAGATCGCCTGGAAACCTCATGCCGAATCTGAACTCCTGCGCTTGGCCGAAAGTAATTTTGAAAAAATTTATCAGCGGAAGCCTGAACTGCGAACCTTGCCCCAAAGCAAAAGAGAGGCCGTTCAGGTCGCCGAGGTACCTGAGCGAGAGATGGTT
>CANJJY010000376.1 GCA_947474445.1 Oligoflexaceae bacterium | reverse complement strand
GAATTGAAATTGCGATTGACGTATGCAGCGACGTTGAAGCCGTACCAGAACAAGGCGGGGACATCGTCCTTATCGAGCTTATTCAGGCAGGCGTCGATCCCGGTCGACACTTTGAGGCCTTCCGCACAGGACGATTCGGCGGCGATCAAAGCTCTTTCGCCGTAAGCCATGCCGCGGAGATAAAGGCGATTCAAGCGTTCGCGGATCTGGGTTTTGAGGGGGTTTTGGGGCTTGTCGAGCTCGGGTTCAACAAAGCCAAAGGTGTAGCTCGCGTACATCTGGGCGAGCAGCGTGAGCAGCTGTCGATTTTCTGGGTCACTCTCGAGCATCGCTTCGAGAAGTTTGATATTGGCCGGCAACGCGTCGCGGATCAGGTCTGGATCGTCATCGCGTTCAAAGGCAGGAACGCCGTCAGCGACGAGATCACCGACCTCGCGAATCGCCATCGTGCGGATCGAGCACTGAGTGAGCAAGAGGGAGAGAGCAGCCAATCGGAAGAAGATAGAGAAACGCATAGCAAGATCCTCGCACAGGGATGCATACCGGCATCACGAGCGGATCATACTAGCGAAAAAAGGAGCCGCCTGCAGCCCAAACTTTGCCTATCCGGCTTGGCCTGGTGCTTCAGAGCGGCTTGACGCGGAGCGGGAATCGGAGCCCTTCCGCTCAGATTTCTATGGCCTGAAGTTCAGGGGCGACGCTGCTTTCCGGAGCAGCGGCAGCCGGCAAGCGGTAGCTTTCGATGTAGGCGCGGAGCGATGCGCTGACGATGCCATCGAAGCGTTCGTAAAGGTCCTGACGCGCTTTGGCCAGATCTTTAGCCAAGCCCTGTCCGCCGAGTTCCTTCATCAGTTTAGAAGGAGCCTGACGAAAGGTTTTACGGAAGAAGCGCGAAAAGTGCTGAGGACTGTTGAAGCCGCAAAGAGTCAGGACGTCCATCAGAGGAAGTCCGAGCTGCATGCTAATCACGTCTTTGGCGAGATGGGCACGGAACGACCACAGCCAACGCATGGGCGCTATCCCGTAGCGCTTATGAAAGAGGCGCGTCAGGGCAAACTTGGAAATACCGAGAGACAGAGCAAGATCGTCGAGGCTCAAATCCTCACCGACGTTCTTGATCAGATAGCCTTCCATGTCCGTGAGCGATTTTGCGGTACCGGCGTCGCTGGCGTTTTGGGCTTGGGCTTGGGCTTGGGCGAGATTCTCAATAAACAGCATAGGACAACTCCACGTCAATAAGGCCCTCTCTGGGCTGAAGTCATCTTACTATGCTTTTTTAGCATGTCAATGTGGATTTATTAAAACTTAAGAAGAAAATTAAAGCCCTATCATAACAGGCATTTAAAGATGTCGAAGAAATAGAGCGCAAGTAAAAGGGAGCTTGTGTCGAAGCCTCTACGGGTCGTTAGTTATGCCAAAGTGAACAAGTTGTGGACAGCTTGGGGGGTGCGTGGTAGAAGGCAGTCAAATTGATCTAGTTCGTGAGGCGAGAGCATGAAAAGCATGTGGTGCAAGGGCCTTCTGATAGCTTTGGCTTGGTCGACCCAGGTAAAGGCGGACGAGACGGCCCAGATCATGATGGATCTTACCGATATTAAACTCGATTCTCTCGAGCAGATTCGGGTGAAGATCTTTCCGCACGATCGTGACTATAAGCCGCAGGGCCTGGAAGCTGTCCGCGACCGCCTGGTCGTCGAATCGGAAAAGCCCTGCGCTCTCTTTCGGGCAGCGGCTGACCGGACTCAAGCGATCGGCGGCGTTCGCCATCGAGCCAATCGCTTTACCTTTACGCTCGCCGACCTGGCCGAACCCAAGATCGTTCAGTGCCCCGGCCCCTATCGCGTTCTGCGGCAAGGGCTGCCAGCCAACCTCAGTTACGAATACACGGGCCGCCTCTATCTGCACACCGTCGATGGGCGCCAGCAGAAAGATATCGAAGCGATCAATCTCATCGATCTTAACCAGTATCTGCGCGGCGTCGTTCCCTCGGAAGTTTACCGGGAATGGCCGATGGAAACTCTCAAAACGCAGGCTGTCGCCGCGCGCACCTACGCGGTCTATCACGTGGTGTATGGCCGCCATTACCAAAGCGAAAGACTTTGGGACGTCGACGATACGATCAACTATCAAGCCTACACGGGCACGACGCTGCACAACCCCCGTACCGATGAAGCCGTCTTGCAAACTGCCGGTCAGATCCTGACCTATCAAGGTCAAGTGATCCAGGCTTACTATCACGCTGACAGCGGCGGACAAACCGAAGAGGCGCGCTCGGTATGGAATCGCGCCGTTCCCTTTACAGTCGCGCGACCGGAAGCGGGCGATGTGGAACTCACCAAGACGATCTGGGAACGCGAAGTATCGCTCCTTGAAATCGAAAAAGATCTCATCGACCTTGGCCTGCTCGAAGCGGACCAGACCATCAAGCAATTGCTGGTGCCCGTCATCGGTCGCACGCTTTCCGGCCGGGTGCGGTCGCTCGTCGTCGTCGACCAAAGGGGTACCTTTAAGCTCATTCCTTTCTCTGTCTTTCGTCGCGTCGTGCCGCAGCTACCTTCGCAGCTGTTCGCCATCGAGCGGAGTAAAGAAAATCCCCAGAACGTTCTGATCCGCGGCATCGGCAACGGTCACGGCGTCGGTATGAGCCAGATAGGGGCGGCGGCATTGGCTGGGGAAAAAGCGTGGACCTATCAGCAGATCCTCGAGTACTACTATGTACGGACCACGCTCTGTACTCTCAAAGAAGTGACCGACGTCGCCTTGCCGAGCTGCGCTCACGAGCGCACCAAATATGCGGGTGACGGTAAGACACCGGTAGCCCAACCTCCGATTTAAGGCTAAGACGGCGGTCGCCGCAGCTTCGATGTGAAACACCTTCTTCCCTCTGGGGCCGTCAGGTCCTCCATCGTCACGTCTTTCCTCTGTTTTTTGAGAGATGACATCAAGTTTTTATGTCCCAATGACCCAATCTCTGAGAAGGTAGCCCTCGATATTCTCCTTATGAACATCTTGGACGGGACGTGATGGAAGGTATTGCTTGGAGTCTCCTCGGCGTCTTTTTGCTCGTGTTAGCCAATGGCTTTTTCGTCGCCACGGAATTTGCGCTCGTCACAGTTCGGCGCACTCGGATTGAGCAGTTAGTCGCCGAAGGGGTGTCGGCCGCCCGTGCCGCACAGAATGCTATCTTGCATCTCGATCGCTACATCGCGGGCACCCAGGTCGGTATCACCGTCGCGAGTATCGCTCTCGGTTGGATCGGCGAACCTGCGCTGGCCCGCATCATCGATCCCTTTCTAGCGCTCCTCGGACCTATGCTCTCAGAAAGCCTTAGCCATTCAGTTAGCTTTGTCCTCTCTTTTACTCTCATCACCTTTCTCCACGTGATTCTCGGTGAGTTAGTGCCGAAGTCGTTGGCTTTGCAAAAGCCCGAGGCGACTTCGCTCGTCGTCGCGCGGCCGATGGCCGTCGTGATCATCCTGTTTCAGCCATTTATCTGGAGCTTGAACGGATTAGGCAACGCCCTGCTCCGTTTGCTCGGTCTCGAGGCCTCGGGTGAACACCTCAGTGTGCATTCGCCGCGCGAGATCGAAAGCCTCATCAGGCAGAGTCATGCCGCGGGGCACCTCGATGATTTTGAGCGGCGCATGCTGCAGAAAACCTTTCGCTTCAACGAGACCACGGTCGCTGAGATCATGACGCCGCGATCTGAGATTCGAGCCATCGACCTGACGGCGCCGATCGAAGCGATCTTTGAAGCGGCGACCATGTCGCAGCATACGCGCCTGCCCGTCTATCGATCGAGTATCGATGAGATACTCGGCGTGATCTATCTGCAGGATCTGTTTCGTCTGTACTGGGAAAAGAAAGAACCGCTCGATCTCAATCCTATCGTTAGAAACGTGCTCTTCGTCCCCGAGGGCTTTCACCTCGATGCGATGATCGGCCGTTTTCGCGAAGAACACGTGCAGATCGCGATCGCCATCGACGAGTACGGCGGCACCGCGGGACTCCTGACGCTCGAAGATATTATTGAAACTGTCTTTGGTGAGATTCAGGATCAGAACGAAGACCCGACTCCGACGATCGTTCGCGGTGATGATGGTTCGCTCGTCGTCAGGGGTGATACCCGTCTCGAAGAGTTGAGCGAAGCCCTGGGCTATGAAATCTTTGATGAAGAATCCGATACCATCGCCGGCTACATCATGCACGCACTAGGCTCCGTGCCGCATGAAGGCGATGAGGTACCGATGCCCCGAGGCCGCTGCCGGGTTCTCAGCATGGACCGGCATCGGGTGACGAAGGTCATCGTCATACCGCGGTGAATAGGCTCTGAGATTTAGAGGCTGTTCCATTCCCCGACGGGTGAATCGTCAAGTTCGCCATATCCCCAGCTGCCGCTGAAGCGCTTT
>CANJJY010000375.1 GCA_947474445.1 Oligoflexaceae bacterium | reverse complement strand
TCGGTGACTGGGTCTTCTATGGAAGACTGCCTCAGCAAGCTGATCGAGAAGATCAATAAGCGCAGCACCTAACGAGGACACTAAGTTGAAGCTCGGTATTGAAGTTCTGGCTCGTGATCCACATCGTGCGCGTCTATGGGGACGATGTGCTCTCCTTTGCAATCAGGCCTCTGTCACTCAAAGTTTCCGGGGATCATGGGAAATTCTTCAAGAGATCCTTGGGGACCGATTAGTTGCATTTTTTGGCCCTCAGCATGGGTTTCATGCAACGGTACAAGATAACATGATAGAGACCGCCCACGCCCATATGGGGCCTTACGGCAAACCTATCTACAGTTTGTATTCGGAAACCCGTGAACCTCAAGCTGAGATGCTTGCCCAGATTGATACGATCGTGATCGATCTACAAATAGTCGGCTGCCGGGTTTATACCTTCAAATATACAGTAGCAGCCTGCCTCCGAGCCGCGAAAAAACACAATAAGCGCGTTGTCATCCTTGATAGGCCGAACCCTCTCGGAGGAATCCAGGTTGAAGGTCGTGTGCTTCAACCGGCAGCGAAGTCATTTGTGGGCGAATTCGCTATCCCCTTGCGGCATGGGTTAACTCCAGCCGAATGTGGCTTATTTTTCAATAGGTCAATATCAGCGGACCTAGAGTGCATTTCGATGGAGGATTGGGATCCTTCGACGTATTGGACTGATTTTTACAAGCATTGGATTTTAACGTCGCCCAATCTACCCAGCCCTGACTCTGTATATATTTACCCGGCTACGGTGATGCTGGAAGGTACTAATATTTCCGAGGGTAGGGGCACGGGTCTTCCCTTTCAATTTGTAGGCGCCCCCTATATTAAAGACGGGCAAGCTTACTCAGATCGAGTAAATTCATATCATAAGAGCCAGGCATTTCATCTTCGTCCCGCAGAATTTCAACCTACATCGCAAAAGTGGGCAGGTGAAGTTTGTCGTGGGTTTCAGATTCACGTGATAGACCCCAAAAGTCTGGCAACTTATGCCCTTGGTCTGGCCATTATAAAAGCCGCTATAGATCTAGCTCCCAAAGATTTTGCGTGGAAGCAGCCGCCTTACGAATATGACTTCACTAATCTACCCATTAATTTGATTTTGGGGCATCTTGAGGCAGAGAAAAAGCTGCAGAGCAGCTTCAGCCTTGAAGATAGGTTTTGGAGTGCGGGAGTAGAGGAATACATCGCCGATGTATCGGGACTCTTGATTTACAAGCGTCACTTAATTTCTTAGAAATCAGGGCAGTCGCGACTTGGTTTGCCGCTTTGTGCCATTCAAGGCAGAGGCGCCGCGGCGGCGCTTGAACGCGATTCCGTAATGAATCTAAAGCTCTGCATGTCTCTCAAGCCAGCAAAATCTTTATCATTCCGGGCTGTTTGCTGAAGTCTCGGGTCAAGTCCAATAGCTTCTTTTAATGAGCCTATTGCTTCGTCGGAGCGTCCTAAAATCGCAAGGACGCACGCATGATTATAGCGCGATGTAGCATCTTGAGGATCGATGCGAATTGCTTCAAAGAAAACCTTGAGCGCCTCCGCATAATTGTTCATACGATAATACGCTAATCCGAGTCCGTTATAGAATTCGCTTCGCTCGGGATCAAGAATGATTGCTGAACGGAATGAATTCACGGCTAAGTCATGCTGAGAAAGGCTTTCAGATTGAATTTCTCCCTGCAGTGCATAAAGGTATCCTGAAGCCGGAATTTTTGACTTGAGGCCATCTAGGAGCACTATGAAGTCCTGAAGCTGTTTATTCTTCTCATACGCACGTTGCGCGAACGCAATCCACTCCATGGAATTCTCTGTCTCTGTGATGGCTTCAATAAAAAAGTGCTGCGAATCTCTGGCATTCGTGCGGTTCGTGAGAAGAACGGAAGCCAGATGGGCCTTACTCATTCCCTGCTGAGATCTACTCAAACCATCGAAGTCTTCTTTGACGATTCGACGAAGTATCACTTCGGCTTCTTTAGGTCTATTTAATTTGCCTGAAAGCAACACAGCATCTTGAATTCTAGCTTCATAAAATTTCGGATATTCTTGCTCAAGCTTCAAAAATATTTTGTGGGCTGTTAAGTAGTCTTCGTTATCAGCATAGGCCATGGCTCTCGAAAGATCGAATAAGCGATGATTGTATTGCGACTTTTTTTGATTGAGTTCCTCGATAAGACTTAGGCCTTTGAACTTGCTCTTGAGAGATGCGATGAAATATGGAATTACGATGTCGCCGATAGCATCTTTTTCGCGGAGGCTGTCTTCATAAGATGCGATCGCGCTATCGTCGGCATGCTGAGCTGAAAGCAGCTGAGCGCGAAGAAAGTGCGTACGCCATGACGCTTGCAACTTGATTTTTTCATCACCTTGCAAAATGCCGATGGCATTTTCACTATAGCCCATTATGTCGAGCACCTGGGAGGCGATCAAGTATCCAAAGTCTTGCTCTGGATTCAACTCCATAGCCTGCTGACCCAGTTCAGAAGCCTGCTTGAGTAGTTTGAGTTGCGATGGATTGCCCTTGAACTGCCTGAGATAGAGTTGCGCCAAGAGATAATGACCAAATGCTGAGCGGGGTTGGGATTGTATGAGCTTGGCTGTATCGCCTTCGAAGTCTGACAATGCGGCATAATCAGATGTCCAAATATTCTCTTCGAGAAGCCTGTGGTCAGCTGTTGAGGCTGAAGGTGCGGAGGACAGGTGGGCTGGAGCCATTGAAAAGGAAAGCAAAGCAGCCCAGAGGCAGAGCCGGCCCAAGGCAAAACTTTCCTGGCTAAACGAGACGCCTATAAGCATCTGAAATCTTACCCACAACATACACACCTCAGCGTTAATACCGGGATATCCATTTTACTTTTCGGCACTTTTGAGAATTTTTTGAGTCAGAATTGTTTGAAATATTGAAATAGGCCATAAAACATATAAAAATCGATAGTTACAATAATTACGATTCAATCTTAAGAATTCTAAAAGGAGGCAGCTTTTGCCGTGAGCCTAAACAAATTTTCCTACCTGTCGATACACAGAGTAGGAGAACCTACTCATGCAAAAGCAGAAAAAAGTCTTGAAGGGTGTCGCGGGCTTCTTGGGCGCTGGACTGCTCCTTCTTGGACTGAAAGGCTTCCAGGGCTCGATCGGGGCAATGGGCTCGAAGTCTTTCAATTTGTCATCATTACCAGGCGTACCTGAAGCGACTTCCCAGACTCTGCGTGATACGCGCCGATCGTCATGGACGCCATCAGGACTTTCCGATGCCATGCTTATCGATTCGATTTTGACGATTGTTCAGAACTACTATGTGGATGAGGCGCGAGTTGACAATCAGCTTCTAATTGAAGCGGCTTTAAAGGCGCTCAGCGAGCAGGATCTAATTAAATTAAGAAGTATGGGATCGGGACATTGGGTCGTCACCGAAGGCAATGAGACGACGTCATTTGAGGTTTCTGGGACCTATAGCTATGAACAGCTCGCTAAGGACTATGCCCGTCTTGCGCAGATTTTAGATCGACACAAGAATAGTTCAGCAGTTCCCACAAAGCCTGAGCAGAAAGGTGCATTTGTTCTCCTTAATGCAATGCTTTCAGGACTTGATCCTCACAGCAATCTTCTGAATCAAGAAGAATATCGAGATCTGCGGCAGGGGACCGAAGGATCTTTTGGAGGTCTGGGTGTTGTAGTTGGAATGCAAGATGATGTTCTTACTGTCATAAAACCACTTCCTAAAAGTCCAGCAGCGCGTGCTGGCGTTGTAAAATCCGATCGTATCATGCAGATAGACAGCAAAAGCACTTTTGGAACCACTCTCGATGATTTGATTCAATATATGAGGGGAGATCCAGGGACGCGGGTTAATCTTTTCGTATTGAGAGAAGGAGACAATGCCCCGAGGCAAATGTCACTGATGAGAGAGATCATCCAAGTGGATTCTGTTGAATCTAAGATTATAGCATCACCTCAAGGTCCAGTCTTTTACGCAAATATTGATAGCTTTTCCTCCCGGACGGCGGCTGAATTGCGGGATGCCTTACTCAAAGCACAACAGAAAAATGAAGGGCTTTCTGGCATTGTTCTCGATATGCGCTCAAATCCTGGGGGATTGTTGGATCAAGCTGTAAAGGTTGCAGACCTCTTCCTCGACGAAGGCCGTATTGTATCGACTCAAGGTCGTACGCGGGAATATGAGGTTGCCAAGCAGAACCTCTATCGATTCGACTATCCCATAATGATTTTGACCAACGGAGATACTGCTTCGGCAAGTGAAATTGTTGCCGGCGCTCTCCGCGACCACGGCAGAGCTCTAGTAATAGGAGAGCCAAGCTTTGGAAAAGGCTCGGTGCAGACAGTCTTCGAGCTACCCGGCGATCAGGCACTAAAGTTGACAATTGCCCGCT
>CANJJY010000374.1 GCA_947474445.1 Oligoflexaceae bacterium | reverse complement strand
GATGCCTCTACCTGTAGAGGATGGCTCTGACCATCGGCACCGCGCTTGAGCGAAGTCAGAAAATTGATACTGTCGGCCGAGACTCCCAGAAGGATTTGCTCTCCACCAACCTGGACTACCGTAATTTTTTGTTTTGGACCGACCGTATGAGTCGCCAAGGTTTTGAGACTGAAATCTGCTGCAGGGGCAAGAGGCCATTTTTTTGTAGCAATCTTTCTCCAGCTTTTGAGACCAATCAAAAGCGCCAACATGACAGCCAAGAACAGAGTGACCGCAACTAATTTTTGTTCAAGTCCTTCGCTCCATTGAGGAGCATCCCTGGCTTCTTCCGTATTTTCTTTTAGAGCGGTGGGAGCAGCCGAAATCTTGGCGGCTGCTTTCGCTGCAGCCTTCGGCGTCGGTGTAACCTCGCTGCGAATTTCAGCGATCGGATCGTTCACATCGCTTCTCACTTCGGTTCGCTTCACGATATCTTCAGGCGAGGGTCCTCCCGAGACGGGAACGCCATCGAAGTTAGCGAGCAGGCTCTTCTCGGCAGCGGCGTGATCGAGCACGATGACAACGCGGTTTTCAAGAATATCGGTACTCACTGCAGGCAGAAGATGGGCCGCCTCTTTTGTGACAAAAAGCCTTAGACCAGCCGTTTGTTCGTCAAGCTGGAAGGCAGCCATCTTGCGAATATAAGGACTATTGCCTTCCACAAAGGTACCCGGTCGCGCAACGATGGTGTGCGGCAGGGTCACCTGCAAAAAGCTCCCAAAAGCTTCGACCTTGGGCTTTTCAAATCCAGGTTTGGATTCGAATCGAATCGTGATCACAGATGTCTTAGCATCTGATTCACCGTCAATCGGCCCAAGAGTCATCAGAAGTGGACTCGCCGGCACGTCTTGCGCCTGAGCTTTTGGAACAGTGAAGAGAGCGATAAGAACCAAAAACAGTCGAAGCATAGGGACCCTCGTTGCAGACGTTGAGTTAAGGCGTATTGCCCATATCTCCGAGACCGAATTGCGACACGACATCCGTCAAACGAACACCAAACTTCTCGTTCACGACGACGACTTCTCCCATGGCCACCAACTTATCGTTGATAAGTATCTCCATGGGTTCGCCGGCGATCTTGTCTAGTTCAATGACCGACCCTTGACCGAGTTGTAAAAGGTCATTGACCAGCATTTTCGTGCGACCGAGCTCGACAGAAACCTTGAGTGGAACGTCGAGAATCATCTTCAGTTTAGAGAAGTCCGTGCGAGCAAGCCGGGAATCCTCGGGTGTCATCACGACGTTTTCATCTTTATCGCCCCCCTTGCCACCCCCCGATGAATCACCATCGGAATTGGCTTGAGCCAGGGCATCATCAAAATCACTGCCTAACCCGAAATCTTCAGCATTCATGTCTTCAGCCATAACAGCTCCCCTTATTTGCGCACTATGAGTTACACGTCGAACATGGATTCAGTAACCCGAATCGCGCGATTGCCGCGCAAGAGACCAGGGATACCCTTGAATTTCGGAATGCCTTCTACTAAGACACTGAGGGGCATGGTGGCATCGGTATCGAGCTGGATGATATCGCCAACTTCAAGATTGAGAAGATCGCGCACCTGGATGGAAGCTTCACCCAGTTTCACCACAATATTTGCAGTTGTTTGCATGATCTGTTCTTTAACGCGGTTGATCCAGATAAAGTCGACTTCCAATTGCTCGCTTTGAAAGCCTACTGACAGTTTCGATTTGATAGGTTCAAGCGTCGAGTAGGGAATAACGATTTTAATAGTGCCAGAAACCTTCTCGAGTTCGACATCAAAGGTTGTAGCAATGACGACATCGGAAGGTGGCACGACGGCTACAAATTGGGGGTTGATCTCAGTTCGGCTATACCCGATTTTGAGTGGATAGACGGGCTCCCAAGCTTTCTCGAGATCATCGATCGCCGAGAGGACTACGCGACGAGCAATTTTTATTTCTATTTGAGTAAAATCTTTGCCTTCGATTTTTGTATAGGGCACATCGTTGCCACCAAAGAAACTATCCACCAAGGCATAAAGAAGCTTCGATTCAATCACCATGACCGCAGCGCCGCGCAAAGGATCCAATCGAAGAATATTCAGACAGGAGGGCAACGGGAGGGAGTTCATGAATTCGGAAAACTTCAAAGGGCCGGTGGAATTCACGCTCAAATTGGCCATTTTTCTCAGGGCGTTGGACAGAGTCACTCGAAAAAGGCGAATGAAGCGGTCATGAATGATATCGAGGGTGGGCATACGACCGCGAATAATGCGGTCCTGATTCGCCAAATCATACTGGACGACTCCGCTTTGGAGGCCGTCGCCGCCGCCTCCTTCTTCATCGGAATCGACTCGATTGTCAGACACCGCGGAAAGAAGCGCATCCACTTCACTTTGGGAAAGGACCTGACTCATCTTGGATGCTCCTTACTCGATCAATAGATCGGTGATGTAGACGGATTCGATGCGAGTCTTCATATACCGATTGATGCGAGTCAGAATTTCTTTTCGAAGTGATTCTTTGCCATCTGGCGAGAGAAGAAATTCACGGGTTTTGCGCTGAACGATGCTGATGACAGCATCCCGAAGCTGCGGCATCCGTTTTTCAATTTCTTGCTTTTGCGGATCGCCGCCTCTATATTCAAGCGATACTTCAAGCCGGATATAACGATTCTCAAGGGCGTTGCCGAGGTTGAGGTTGAACGAAGGCATTTTAAAGGTTTCACCGAAGTCGATATCCACCTGGACTTTTTTATCGCCTTCTTTTCCTGCGGGAGCAGCTTCGGTTTTTTCACCATGAGGGTCGGCTGCACCTTCTTTTTTCTCCTCATGACCACCGCCGTGTTCGTCGGCCTTTTTCTCTTCACCATGGCCTGCTGCTTCCTTCTTTTCGCCGTGCTCATCTTTGCTTTCATGTTCGCCTTCAACGCTTGTCTTGGAAATTTCCACTTCATGACCGGCCGCTTCCTTTTTACCTCCCGAGAGGAAAAGAAAGGCCCCGGCTCCACCGGCGATAATGAAAACAGCAGCCGCAATAGCTATGATGAGAAGCTTTTTCTTGCGCTTCTTAGCAGCCGCTTCCGGATTCTCTTCGGCTGCATCAGCAACCTTTTCTTTGTCTTCTTTTTTGGCATCTTCAGCCATAGTTTCTCCCTTTACGCCTTCGGTATGATTTCAATTCCCATGCCAAGAAGCTGGCACCGGTCTTTGCTTGCTCGAAACATATAAAAAGGCGAAAAAGAAGGAGAACCCATAGGGGCTTAGGAAGCTTCGATGATCAAGAAACAAGATCATTCACAAAAGCTCTTAAATTTGTCTTTATCTCAAAGCGGAGCGTCAGGACCATGACAGCAGGAGTCAATTCACTGACGGAGAGTCAAAATTCATGCAACGAGAGGCAGGAACATGACGCATCGAATATCTCAATGGATTTTATTCCTCATCGTGATATCAGGCACACCGCTTTTTGCTGATAGCGATTTGTTTACGATCGAACCCGATATCGTCTGTCGGCGCATCAGCTCTCCTCGCGATACGCTTTGCCCTAAACTTGAGCATTTACGTTTGCGATTGGGTACTGATCTGAGCAGTGACATCGGTTTTCGGCTGGCCTACGATGCTTTTCATGTGCCTAAGGCGACTTGGGCTCATACCTATACTTTAGGAGTGCTCAAGCTTCCTGCCCGGCAAGGTGGGCTCGACGACTTCGCGATTCGACTCCGCATTGCTCCCGAGTGGGAGCTTGGAATAGAAAACTGGTCCTCCGCTACTTTTATTCCAGACGGCAGCGGCCTCGGTTTTGCCCGCATGCTTCAAGACAGCGGCTGGGATCAAACGGCTTTAAGACTGAGCTGGGTTAATCCTGATTGGCGAGTTCTGGCGGCAAGTTTCATTCTTGGCCAAGGTGAGGGTGAACGCTTCGAGGAGGATGACCGTGATCTCTATATGGGCGCCGTAGTCAGGCTGGAATTGGCTGAAGCGCTCTCGCTTCAATTAGCGACATCTTACGATCCGAGTTTTTTGAATGCGCATAATCTTTTTTGGCTGTCACGGTACGAAGGTGATAAGGCCGCGGAAGGTTTTAAAGCGAAGCGCCAGGCTATATCTCTTTTCCTCGACGGAACCCATCATTTAGCACGGGGCCTGCGCCTCAGCTTGGGCTGGCAGAATAACCAAATCCGGGGTCCCGCATCAACTTCCCCGTCGATCAAGGCCGCACCGGAACAAGGTCCTTTTGATCCAACTGAATTGCTGGCTGAAACTTTGGGTGGTCAAAGTCGTCTAGACCGCCAGTCTTGGGTTGCCGGAGGCTCCTATGTAATCCTTGCGGAATATATCGTGGCCGTCCACTGGCAGCAGCTCACAGTCGATTTGGGGGATCAAGATCTTTTAAAAAGTTGCTCATTT
>CANJJY010000373.1 GCA_947474445.1 Oligoflexaceae bacterium | reverse complement strand
GCAGGAGGGATGAGCAGAGAGTTTGATTCAGCCAATTTAAAATCATTTTTTTCTCTTCGTAAAATCTTTGAATGGGACGAAAACTCTTTTCACATGAGCTGCTAGCGCGATGGATAGTAAGCGAATGACGTCCGATTGCGAAAGAGATTGCGAAAAGCCAAGAAAACTCCTGAAATTTTATGTAAAACACTCTGACGAGGTCTTAGCACGACCTCTCGACGGGAAAGATACTGACCGCTTCATAGATGACAAGGGCGCGAGATTTCATGGATAAATGGCGAGACAAGAAACCTATGCGCTCCTTCTCTTTTTCCAGCGAAAAAGGCGAAGTCGATGGAGAAAAAGAGGCGCACAGTCCCGTCAGTTGGGATCAGTTCAGACGGCGCGTCAGTCATCAGCCAGATCGTCTGCCTTTCCTCTATCACGAAGTGGAGACTGAGTCAGTCACCGGCGAGCGCCTTCTGTACTTGGTCCTCGACTTCGTGCGGCAACTTTCTAATCACGAGATGATTCTCCGCCTCTACAGTCGAGAGAAGTTGTCCGGCGAAAAGCTCGGCCCCTTAAAGCCTTTGAGTGTCAAACGGCGACTCGATCGATCGTTCACTTTCGCGGCGGATCACAGTCTATTTGCCGATCTCTATGGCGAGTTCGATGGTTTCCTCGAGACCCATTCCCGATCGCAGCTGCCAGGCATCAAAGCAGCGACGGGACGTGATTATATGCAAGGATTCTTGCTGCCACCCGATGCAGCGCTCGAAGTCCTCACGCGCCTGCACGATCGAGCACGCCTCTACGGACTCTTCAGCGCTGGCAAGAAGCCCGACCCGAGGCCGCTCTCTGTGATGACTCAACCATGGCATGCAGAGGCTCAACTGAACCCTCATCCGCATGGTGACTATCAACTCGAAGTTTATCTCAGTCAAGGAGATCAAACGCTCGATCCGCGTCGCGTGACCTTCCTCGCGGGTGGGCGGTTTCTGCTCGATGATTTGACTCTTTATCCGACGTCTATCCACGCGCAGCAGCTGCGCGATTGGGTCGAGGGTCTGCGAGAGGGGCCTGCCGTTCTGGTGGCTCGGCACGAACTCGACCGTTTTATCGGCGAATATGCGCAGATTCCCTCCGCTCCGGCCATGCGTTGGCCGACCGAAAGCGCGTGGCGGGAAGAACTCGAAAGCCCGCGACCCAAGCTGCGTCTCACCCCGTCTTTTGTACCGCTCGAATGGATGGGCGAACTAGTCTTTGAATATCGCAGGGGCGCAGTGAATAGCGTCGATGCCCGATCGCGGTGGATCGATCCCACGGCCAAACGCATCTACCTCCGTGACTATGCATCGGAAGAACAATACATTCGGGATCTTTGTGCACAAGCGGGAGTTCTCCCGACCTACGCTCCCGATATGCTCGAAGTGGGCCGCATCGTGCGTGTCGTCCTCAATACCTTGCCCTCGCTGGTCGAAGCCCTCGAAGACGCAGGTTGGACCGTTGAAGTAGAGAACAAGCGCCTGCACCTCCTTCGTACATTCAATACTGTCGTCGAGGGGACCAAAGATTGGCTCGACCTATCCATCAGCACAGAGATCGAAGATCAAACCTATCAGCTGCCTGCCTTGTTGAAACAGTGCAAGGTCGGAGCACCCTTTATCCCGATCGGTACCTCGAGTTGCGCCATCCTCCCCGAGACGTGGATGCGACGCATAGATCTCTTGAGTCGTTCGGGCGAAGTGATTCTCGATCACATCCGACTGCCGACCCGTCAGGCGCTCCTCCTCGATAGTCTGCTCGATGACCTGGTAATCGAGGACAGAAGTCTGCAGCTCGTAGCCGTGCGACAAAAGATCAAAGATTTTGAATCTCTGACCCCTTGCGATCCGCCACCGGCCTTTCGGGGGTCGCTGCGGGATTACCAGCGCGAAGGATTAGCTTGGCTGCTCTTTCTCCAAGAGTTTGGTTTTGGAGGGTGTTTGGCTGATGATATGGGGCTGGGCAAGACGGTGCAGGTGCTCGCCTTGCTCCAATGCTTTTATTCCGAAAAGGATAGGCTACCGAGTTTGATCGTCGTGCCTCGCAGTCTCATCGGCAATTGGCAAGAAGAAGCGGCCCGCTTTTGTCCCAGCTTGAAGGTCGCTGATTTTAGTGCGGGTAAGCGCGACTGGAGCCAGGTTGAGAACGAACAGATCATTCTCGTCACCTATGGAACCCTGCGGCAAGACATTGCCCGTCTGCATGCTCTGTCCTTCGCCTACGTGATATTGGACGAGTCGCAGGCCATCAAAAATGCTGCTTCCCAAACTGCGAAGGCTTCTTTCCTTCTCAAAGCCAAGCACCGCTTGGCTCTATCGGGGACTCCTATCGAGAATCATCTGGGAGAGCTGGGATCTCTCCTGCAATTTTTAAATCCTGGCCTCGTCGAGCAGGGGCCATGGACCCAAGTTTTGCAAAAAGGCGGCGACAGGACTGATCCTCACATCAAGCTCCTGCAGCGGGCGCTGCGGCCCCTGGTGCTGCGTCGCAAGAAATCCGATGTGCTGAAGGATTTGCCGCCTAAGGTCGAACACACGATCTACTGCGAGCTCGATGGGGAGCAGCGGCGCCTCTATGAAGAGCTGCGCGATTTTTATCAAAGGACGCTGATCGAGGATCCAGAGGATGGCCCTAGCAAGAACTCGCCTCTGGCGCTGATCGAAGCATTGCTGCGGCTCAGACAGGCGGCTTGCCATCCCGCCTTGCTGTCGGGTGAGCACGAAGACGTCCCCAGTGCCAAGCTAGAGATACTCTGTGAAAAGCTCCGCGAACTACATGAGTCGGGACACAAGGCTCTGATCTTTTCTCAATTCACCAGCTTTCTGAAAATCGTCGCGAAGCGTCTGCAGTCTATGAAGATCCCCTATGAATATCTGGACGGGCAAACGCGCGATCGCAGCAGTCGAGTGGCGCGCTTTCAAAGCGATCCTCACATCCCTTTTTTCCTCATCAGCCTCAAGGCCGGAGGAGTCGGTCTAAACCTCACAGCCGCCGATTATTGTTTTATATTAGATCCCTGGTGGAATCCCGCCGTCGAAGCGCAAGCGATCGACCGCGCGCATCGCATTCATCAGACCAAAACGGTGTTTGCCTATCGATTGATAGCCAAAGGGACGGTCGAGGAAAAAATCCAACTTCTGCAGCAGGAGAAGAAGGAGATCGCTGCCGCGCTGCTGGAAGGGGACGGAAGTCTTTTGCAGAAGTTAGATCTGAAAGCTCTTCATGCGCTCTTTGCTTGAGAGAGTCAGAAGGAAATACAAATGAAAAAGCCGCTCGATTGTTCATCAAGCGGCTTTTTCAGGTCTGGTGGAGGTTAGGAGGGTCGAACTCCTGACCTCTAGAATGCAAATCTAGCGCTCTACCAACTGAGCTAAACCCCCACGCATCTCTCTTCGAGAGATCGGTACAATGACGTAAATCACCTGATCTGACAATAATTTTTTTGATAAATTCACATTGAGCTAAAGTGACGCGATTTTCCGCTTTTTTTTGGACTTTGAGCCAAGCAGGATTGAAAAAGCTCTTGCTCACGCGCGCGAATTCAGGCAAAAAGCTTCTTCCAGTGTGGGGGTTTAGCTCAGTTGGTAGAGCGCTAGATTTGCATTCTAGAGGTCAGGAGTTCGACCCTCCTAACCTCCACCAGACTTGAAAAAGCCGCTTGATGAATAATCAGGCGGCTTTTTCAATTCTCCCCCTTTCGCCCCGCCCCCCCTTCAACCTCTCTCGGCCAATCTGCGGTATAATATCCGAACGCCAATCAAAATGTTGGCATGAACCGAGTCGAGAGGAGATTCTGCTATGGTGCGTAATCAAGGCAAGTTTTGGCCCGCTGTTAAGATCTTAATCACGTCCGCCATCTGCGTCCCTCTTCTGAGTGGAACATGGAGCAGTCCTGCCGCTGCGAGCAACCTCAGCCTCAAACTTCAAGAGCTGCAAAAAAAGCTCAACGCGCCCCTCCCCTCCCCAAGAGGCAAATCGCTGGCGCGAAGCTGCCTTAATTTTGCCGGCAATTGGGAAGGAACCTGCGCCGCCGATGAAGACAAGTTCGATAATTCTGTCAAGATAGAGCAGTCGGACGACTGCAAGCTCATCACTAAGGACAATCAAGACCTTTCGATCGGTGGCGCTTCCCATGCTCAAGATTTTGGCGCTGGAAGTCTCACGATGACGACGACCTTTGCCGATTGGAACGATGCGGGTGATGAACTTCACATACGCGGCGAAGAAGTGACCCGAGAAGTCGGAAGAGCCCTTTTCAATCGTATGCTCATCAATGATCGTTTAACTTTTAAAAATGGCTTCCTCCACGAAACAGTCCAATTGCTATTGACGCGAGAAGCCAACGGGACCACGACGGTAGTCGCCAACCCAAGCTTTGAATGCATCTATCAAAAAG
>CANJJY010000372.1 GCA_947474445.1 Oligoflexaceae bacterium | reverse complement strand
AGAGCGAGGGCAAGGGGAGACTTCAAAAAAGAGAGGGTGACGAAAAGCACGCGAAAAATCGTCAGCAGCGATGTAGGCTGCTTTGATTTTGCGTTGAATTTCGCGCCGACTCTGCTGAACATAAGCCCTCTATTCAAAGCCAAACCTGAATTTTAGATCAAAGCCAGTATCTTTAGGGATATTGTTTTCTTGGCTCTGCTGCTTGTTCTTCTTACTATCGAGACTTCCAGAAAATGTGATCCCTTCATGGATAGGGTATTCGAAAGACAATTTCGTGTTCGACTCATCATCGACTTGAACCACTGCATTAGCGCGACCCCAAAGGTTAAAGGGTACATTGAGCCGGGTGATAGGTCTTTGCTCAGCTTCGGAAAGATAAGAATCAATATAGACTTCGCGAATGACAGTCTGGCCCGAGAGATCGAACAGTTTTTCAATCGGCTCTTCGGCAAAAACGAGAAAGGAGCTGAAGATCTCGTTGACGGAGGCTCGTTCAGCGGTCCGATTCGCTAGGTCAGGAATCTTGCCTGTACTGATCAGCAGGACGATGTCGAGGTTACTGATCGGTGAACCATCATCACGGTTAGGAGGATCGCAGGTCAAGGTCACCTTGGGATTGGCTAAATCACCGTTGACCATCACCTGCACTTGATAGGGATTGACCGTCGTTTCGCCAATGATGTCCAGGCGCGGATTTGGTGGTGATACCGGCTCATCGAAGGAGATGACCGCCTGGTTGATCTTAAAAAGGCGCCGGTAGCTGAAGCTACCGCGATCGGCTATGATCTGGCCGAGCAGCAGCGGCTGAGCTTCCGTTCCCCTGACGCGAAGATTGGCCGATAAGACGACTTCGAGGTTCTTATTTTTCAAGACGATCGACTTGTCGGCGACTACTCCTACGTCGAGATTAAAGAAAGGAGTAATTTGTTGATCGTTCGAATTGTGAACGCTGGCGTTCAATCGTGTTTCGTAGAGTGAGGCGACGATTTCGCGACGCAAATCGAAATTGCCCAGCGAATAGAAACGATCGATTCGGAGGTTCCCGGCGAGAGAAAATGGAAATTGATTACCGCTGAGAGTCAGATCGCCACTGACGATAAGGTCCGCGCTTTTTAGCACGGGAATGGCCAAGCGGTTGAGCTCAATGCGATCAAGTTTGATGAGCAGACGTGTGAGTTCGACATCCGCATCGGCAAAGCTCAAGATTCCAGTGATGTCGATCGTCCCCTCTCGCCCTTTGTTAGCGTGGAATTTGTGCACGATCACTCGATCGCTCTTGAGTTCGACGTCGAGAGAAATCGAGGTGAGGGGAGGTCCATAGTCGACCAGTCCCACGGAAAGAGGAGCCCACTCTTTTGTATTGAAAGGGTCGAGCTTGCGCTCCCTAAAGCGAAGGGAGAGATCGGGATGAGAGATGGAACCCCGCACATAGCCTTCGACCAGGATCTCACCGCGGGCAGTTTCCGCCAGGTGCGTAAAGTTTTTGAGGATGTCGAGTTTAATCGTACCTTGAATGCTGAGATCGAGGTGTCCGGGTAATCGATTATCACCAGCCGACAGTTCAAGATCAAAAAATTCACCCTTCAACTTGAGCGGCCTCTTGTCGAGCAAGCGCCATTGTTCGGGTTTGATTTGTACGCGTATCGCTTGATCGCTATTCAATTCAATTGAACTCGTGCGACTGCCGAGGTTGCGAAAGAACTTTGAGCGGACTCGGCTGAGAACCAATTCCCCCTGCGATCCCCAGAAGTCTTCGAGTTTGCCGTTCATCGTCCATTCAGCGCTTAGATAAGCAAAATTTCTAGGATCATCTGCAAAAGTAGGGGTGAGGAAGGCGCGGATATCGAGCTGATTCAGATAAAAGTACCAGTCATAGGGCAATCCCTTTTTACCAAAATCTATGTTCAGTCGACCAACCAGCGCATTGCCTGAGTGCTTCAGCTCTGGAATATGAAGTTCCCAACCGTTGACAAATCCAGATAAGTAGAAGGAAGAAATGGGTATGCCCCAAATGAAGGGCTGTTCGAGTGCCCCTTCGACTTTACCTTGCAGCCTGTCGATGGGTCCTTCCAACTCCGAATCGAATTGAATGATGCCGCCGAAATTGTGTTCTTTGAAATAACTGCCTATATAAGGGAGAGATGCGAGGTGATTGATGCTGTTTTTCACATCGTTGGTGCGATACTGGGTCAAACTCTTATTGATGGTCTTGAGGTGAAGGTGAACCTGATCGTCAGGTCCTATTCCAAGCTCGTGAAAGATGAGACTGGGCGCACGGTGACCTTTTTGCCGCTTGATGTCGATGTCTGTGCGGGCCTCTAGCTGATCTAAGCGAAAATATGAACTTTGGAGTGACCATGCCTTAGCATCGCCGACGATCGTACCGGAAGCCTCCTGAAAGAATCTTTGCTGGTCGTAAAAAAGATTCTGCGCGACAAAGTGAACTTTGCCCTGGTAGGCGAAAGGCTTCATGAGTTCGCCCGAGAGCTCACCTTGAAGCGTGCGGATGCCAAGCGAGAAGTTTTTAAGGCCCGCCGTTTGTTCGAGCCCTTTGCTCAGAAAATCAGAAGAGAGGTCTTGAACATCGATTTGCGTCCTGAAAGGGTAAGGAGCCTCGATTCCAAACGTGCCATCTCGAATTAGCAGCTGGCCCTGCCCTTTTTCATTGATCTTCAAGTGCGGAATGAGAATCGATTTTTGATCGAGGGGAAACCGAACGCTGGCATCAAGCCTTTCAGCTGCAAATCCCCCGATGTTGATCTCATTGCCCTTCGCGTCTGCCGATAGGACGATATGATCGTAGGGACCTTGCAGGCGAACGGTAGCGTTTAAGAGCCCAGTGGCTGGCTTTTTTGCAAAGTGATTGATGAGGTAGCCGTGCCAGGCTGATGAAGCCAATTGAAAGTCGAGGCCTTCTCGTACCGAATAGGCAAATGATCCCTTCATCTGCAGAGGAGAAGTCCCCTCGGGGGCTTGCGGATCACCGCTGCGACATTGCCCCTGCGCGCGATCGATGGTTACGGCACGGGCATCGACGGTGAGCTTGGTTTGCATGCGGCAGCTGGGTGGTTCCAGGTACACCTTGGGCATCGTCTCGAGGACTGCAAGGGTGAGATTCTTAAAATTGACATCACCTTCAATTCCGATCGAAAAAGGCTTTGCTTGGCCCTGCAGGCGTATGCCTTCACTCTCCAGTTGAGTTCCAACGGCTGTGAAATCTTCAACCTGCAAGACATCGAGCAGGGCCTGTAACGTCAATTTTTCTGGGACGATGTTGTAATTGAAGGGGACCGCCTTGGTAAATCCAAGAAAGCCTTTGCCGCGGGCAAGCAACTGTTCGCCCTGCAAAACCCGTGCTTCGGTGAAGTTCATACCCTGCTCATCGATTCTAAAATCAAGCTGTGAATCGAGAAGTTTAAAGCCATCAAGTTTGGCCTGATGAGAGATGCCCTTTCCTTCGATGTGCCAGGTAACAGGCTTTTCATCGAGTGGAATGTGCAAAAACAGATCGGCCTGGCCGCTGAGGGGACCCTCTGTCTTTTCCGTTTGCAGATAGCGGCCGAGTAGGGCGATATCGCCTCTTTCCACTTTGCTCAGCCATTCCATACGCAAACCTTCCAGGATGCGTGGGGGATTTTTGACCAGTATTTTGCTCTTGAGTGGCGTCTTTGTTTCATAGAACAGTTTGAGCTGCGATCGCAGGGCAATTTCGCTCGAATTCAACTCAAATTTTTCGGAGCTGAGAAGCTCTCGATTTTGATGGAGTAAGGCTTCGAGCTTTGTATCTTTGATCAGCTGCTTGCCTTCAACATCGACGTTGAGATGCTGGATCGTGGTTTCTATATCGAAGCTCTGCGCGCTCCGATAGATGAGTTCAAGATCGAAGCCATCCATTTGAGCAAGAACCAGAGGGGGGAGCTCGGGCTTGTTGTCGGGGATGCTCCAACGGATAGCTGCATTGGTCCAGGTGATTTTGTGCAAGGGCATGACGAATTGAGGAGGCCAGGTGGTTGGATCTGTATTCTTCTTGGCGAGTTCCGGAAACTTTTCCATATGCAGCAACTGATCGAGCGGTGGCAGGGGCCATTCAAATTTTGGGCCGTTGATTTCAAGCTCGAGAAGTTCGCGCTTGCTGAGCAGTAAAGCCCAAAATGAAACGCGCATCTGCAGATGCATCGCTCGCACGAGTGGTGCCGCTTCAGGGAGATTTTTCTGTCTCACTTCGATGCCGTAGATGTCGAAACCTAGGGGAATGAATTTGGCGCTGATCGCTTCAAACTGAATGGAAAGAAAAGTGTATTTTTCTAAGTTGCGATTGATTTCCCTCCGCAGAATGCCATGCACATAAGGATTATCGATCAGCAAATTGCCGATGTATCCCATCACGAAGATCGCGAAGGCAGCGACAAATAGCTTTTTGAACGATTCT
>CANJJY010000371.1 GCA_947474445.1 Oligoflexaceae bacterium | reverse complement strand
TCGATTCTAGTGGAATTGCCTATTTCAACGACGATTATGCTGCGGTCTATAACAGACGTTGCGAGGCAATGGGGAGAAAACATTCATGCACCGGAAACGCAACTCCAGTGCCTTTATGTTTTTTCACTGGGAACAGGGAGTAGCCGCGCCTCCGAGCATAAAGATAGTCACTACCTTGGATCGAGACTGGCCTTTCATAAAGCTCTGAACGATGCGATTCGACTGCTCGCTCAGGGAGCGAGTCGAGAAATTCTACTGGGACTCGAAAAGAATGCATGGCCGCAGCTGGTTAAACTCCTAGCTTTTATAGCCCCCGCTTTCGAAAAAAGCATGGTTCGAAAGCTTGCTCTTGAAGCAGTTCCCTTCGTTGGGGCGATAGGAGGGGCGAGTATCAATGCTGCGTTTTGCCACTATTTTACGCAGGCGGCACGCTATCATTTCGGTCTTTTGCATTTGGAGCGTAGCCAAGGTCAATCGGCCATTGCCTCTCTCTATCAGGAAGCACTGGCCGATCTCCAGCTGCCCAAGAGTTCTTGAGTCAGACTCAACCAAGCTGTGAGTAAGACCTAAGGAAAAGCGAACACAAAACCAGTCAATTCGAGAAAAAACCGTTGCTTCATCACTCACCCCGCAATGGTAGACCACGCGAGGCGTATCGTAGAGCCGAATGATCTCCCAAAAGCAAAAGGACTTACTTCCCCGTAAGAACTGACAAAAAGCGCGGGAGAGCGCGTCGTTTGCACGTGCTTGCTCTGTGATTTGACTAGGATTTTTACGTCGCAAACCACATCAAAAAGAGTTGCCTTACCTCGTAAAACATGTCATTAATGCAGACTGCGAGATGCTTGATTGACATATCAGTATCTCGCTAAGCTCGGATAGGGAATCCTTTTCGCCCCAATAAGCATTCTGTCGTTGCTGCTGTTATTCATGTGGAGTTGTCATGAAAGTCTTCTATGTGCCCTACCTCTCGAGAAGCGTCCAACGTGTATCGATTTTAAGTCTCACCACTTTTATGAGTTTGAGCTTTCTCGCTTGTAGCAAAAAAGCTGCCGAGGAAAGCAATTCAAACACCGCTTCTATCGATGCTTCCAACGACAGTCTAAAAGTCGCGAAGATTGCTATCATCAATTCGAGTCGAATCCCGCTAGCAAACCTCGCTAATTCCCTTGGATTTGCTTGGGCAGGAGGTTGCCACGGCGCCGTGGGCGAAGACATGAAAACTGTCTGGGAATCCAAAGAGACGGCTTTTCTCGTCTCCAATTTCGATGGATCACCCGACTGCGGACCTCAGGGACAACACAACAAGGATCGCCTCAAGATCAAGTATGCCTTCACGCAAGACATCAAGGAAATCGAGACTCATCTTGAAAAAAAGGTGACGAGCAACCTTCTGATCAAATCGTTTAACCAGGCAAGCTTCTCGCCCAATTCGGTCAAGCAAAACATCGAGCTCCCGGTTTCCTATACCTACGCAAACTCAGTTACCAACTCGGTCACGGGTACTTTCTCAAGCAGCGTGGAACTCGGGATGGAGTTCGGTGGTTCACTTTTCGGCCTAGCAACCGCCAAAACCACGATCAAAACGACCATCGGTGGTTCCGTCGGGAAGACTTCGACGACCCAAGAGACGGATTCAACGACAGTCACTCCTAAGGTCGCTTTTGAACTGCCCCCTGAGCATTGTGCCGTGATTACCGGTGAAGTGTACGGAGCTAAAACCACGATCCCCTACTCGGCTACGGTTGAAGTACTCGCAGCGGTAGAGCTGCAGGGCTATATGCGGGTTAAGGCATGCGGAGGAAACTTTCACAGAAAGCTTCGCAACAAGAAAGATCACGAAGCCGTCGCATATGTTCTAGGTGACAAGACGGACCCATTCTGGGACAAGCTCTCGATCGAACGCGATATCAACAACGGAATGTTTGACTATACCGCAGCCATGATGGAAACTGATTGCTTTGATCATGGAAAAGAGATCAACGCCGCTATTGCCTCTCTTGATGAAGCCTTTGGTGAAAAGAAGGTGCAGTCGATTAGCTTTAATGGGATCCTAGAAGAAGTGAGATCAACAAATATCGTCTTCAAGCCTCATATCTATCCAGCTGGTAGCGAAGAATGCAAAGGCTTAGGCTTATGATTCCTCTCCCCCGTCCCGAAAGGTGGCGGGGGATTTTTCTATGAAACGACACTTGCCATCTTAAATGCCTCGATCGCCTCTGAGATCGTTTTTACATCACGAAGGATCTGCCGCCCCGCTTCATTATTTTTGACTTTGAATCCATACTTCTTATCTAACTCAACAATCAGCTCGAGCATATCTATTGAATCGATGCCGAGACCAGCCTCAAAGAGCGGTGTTTCTGGATTGATATCGCTGAGGTTTTTTTCCGGCAAATTAGCGATCTTTAAAAGTATACTTGTCACTTCGTTTTGGATTCCCGTGACTGTCCAATCAGAATTATCCGCCATGAGAAACACCGTCCTTTGAAAAATAAGAGCCAGGACTATGAAAGCCTTCCATCAAGCATCGCCTTGCTGGTCTCTTTGCAGGCGCAGAACTTGGGCAAGGTTTTTAAGGGCTCGATCGTGTTTTTTGACGAAAGGATTTGATTGATCCCAGACATAACCGGCTAATACCGAGCAGATCTGGCTTTTAAAAGTCGCATGGAAAGAATGGGACGGTGCAAAAAAAATCTCGCTGAGAGTCCCTTCATACCAACTTTTCACGTAAGTTCTGAATACGTCCACACCCGCCAGGGTAGGTTTCATATATTCCTCTTCCCAGTCGTAGGGAAGACCCATGAGCTTTTTTGCGACGATGCCGGCGGCGCGCGCGCCTGATACAACCGCCAGAGTCACGCCTGACGAAAACATAGGATCTAAAAATTCTGTGACATTTCCGGTCAAGACAAATCCGTCCCCATAGAATTTCTCGGTCGTCACCGACCATCCTTCCAGCTTGCGTGCCTCCCAGATGAAATCCTGATCGCCGAATCGAGCGGCCACGTGCGGATCTGCTTGGATGAGAGAACGAAGGATGTCCGAAGTGGTCCCGGAAAAGCCCTGAAAATGCGCCGGATCTCCCACAAATCCGACCGACGTCGTCCCTTCGGCAAAAGGGATCATCCAGACCCAAAGTCCGGGCTGAGACAGAACGATGGTAATTCGGTTGGGCTCGGAGAATGCCAGGCGCCGGCGATCGCTCATATGGGCAAAGTAAGTCTGGCGGCTTGGCAGATCGGAAGGCTTATCAAGCTTCAAAAGTCGCGGAATGACCCGACCGTAGCCGCTGGAATCGATGATAAAACGAGCCTTAATCTGACGCTCCACTCCTGACGCGTCTCGTACAGTGGTGACGGAAGAATCCTTTTCCCATGCAATCCCAACCACACTGTGTTCGAAATCTATGGGAATACCCTTCGCCTGCACTTCTTGAGCTAGAGCATGATCAAACTGAGCTCTTGGCACCTGCCAGGTCCAATTCCACCCGGCGGTGAATTGATCAGTAAAGGAAAAGTCACACACATCATCGCCGCGCATGAACTTAGCACCAAATTTCTCTTGAAAGCCTTCTCGCTTCAAGCATTCGAGGAGCCCTGCTTCTTCGAAAGCTTCCATACATCGAGGTAGAAGACTCTCACCGATGACAAAACGAGGAAACTTTTCCCGTTCGACGACGCGTACTCGCAGCCCATGCTTTTGCAGAATCGAAGCTGAAACGCAGCCCGAAGGGCCTGCGCCGATCACCAGAACATCTGTTTCGAGCATGAGGGTCCTTTCACTCATCACTCAGATTTGCGATTGGTCGACCATTGGGGTGTTTGCGCATCGTAAAGCCCGACGAGATCGAGCCGATGCTGGTTGCTGCCATCGCGATTCATCATCCAAAGAGTGTCATTGCCCTTACCGTTACCGGTTCCGAGCCGGTTGGATTGATAGACGATCAGTTGGCCGTTAGGCGAAAAGCTGGGGCTTTCGTTATCACCGCTTTTTAAGGTCAAGCGTTCGAGATTACTCCCATCAGCGTTCATCATAAAGATGTCCCAGCGATCGATATCCTTATCGAAACCACCAAAGGCAATCTTATCGGATTCTGGGGTCCAAGCGGGCGTTGCATTCCACCAACCCGCATAAGTCAAACGCTTGTCACTCACGACACGTGGCGTGTCGCCACTCCAGGTCAAGGCACCAACGAAGATATGCGGATTGCCAAATCGCCCCGATACGAAAGCGATCCATTTTCCGTCAGGCGAAAACTTTGGATCGACGTCGAGTCCTGAGCCTTCTATGAAGAGCTTGCGATCACCGCCTTGCGCGTTCATCGTAAAGATATCGACATCATCGTTTTTGGAACTGGTGTAGGCCACGACTTTTCCGTTGGGCGCGAAATTTCCGCCACTATCCAATCCGGGCGACGTCGTCAGCCTTTTTTTGATG
>CANJJY010000370.1 GCA_947474445.1 Oligoflexaceae bacterium | reverse complement strand
TAAGATAAACCTCATATTTGGAAAAGGCTTCGGCCAAGGGATAGCGGAGACTGTCTTCGAGCAACTGCAGCAAGCCACCGTTGGCGGTCGACTTTGCGTAGGCGGTAATCTGCTCGAACTTGTGTTTTTGAATGGCGACTTTATCTCGACTGCTCTGGAGGCCAAGGACCTGCTCGATGTCAGTTGTTTCAAATTTCCATTGGTCTTTGATACCATCCCACAGTTCTAGATTCTTGCTACTCTTTAGTCCTAATTCTTCTATGCTCGATTCCAAAGCATGAAAGCGCGTCGCAAGATCGGTAAATTCAAAAGCTCCCAGCGAACCCTTGAGAGTATGGAGATCGCGCTTGAGCTGAATGATCTCTTGTCCTTCCAAACCTTTCGCCACCTTTTTCCAAAGCCCATCGGCTCGCTTGAATATGCCGATCGCTTCATCGAGAAAGACAAAGTAGTTTTCGAAGTTGGCGGCAACTCGTGATACTTTTCGGACTCGTTCAGCCTGCTGCACCGCTTCCCGTTCATCCTTCAGTTTCTGAGTGACATCGGCAACTACCACCACGACCCGACTGAGAACTTGCTGCGCGTTGAGGAGGAGCCGATATTCCAGATGAATGATCCGGCCATCGCTGAGCTTGAATGAGTGGGGGAGCATGGATAGCGTCGTCGCAGGGTCTGAATAGAAGTCATCTTTGGTCGTGGGCCACAGGAGTTCCAGGACCGTATCGATCGTCGCACGCGTGGTTTTGGTGTACATCTCGAAGAAATCTTGCAGGCTTTTTATGCCGCTGCTTTCAGGCAGAATTTTTGAGAGGCTCTCTGTACGATCGGCTGGCATGTGGCCAGATGAATCAAAGAAAAACAAACCTTCGTTGAGCACAGCCAGAAGGCTTTTTATATTCTCTTCAGATCTTTCAACTTGGCGTGAGAGGATCGTGATCGTGATCATGACGACGAGAATACCTAGCAGCAGCGCTGCCCCGATCTGGAGCATCGATTGCATATTTTTTGAGTGCAGACTTTCAGTCGCTTGTTTCAGATCGCTGGTTCCTATCTCAGCTAACTTCCTGATCAATCCTTCATATTCGTGCTTTTCGACTTCGTACTGATCGAAATACATTTTCCTCGCCGCGTCGACGTCTTCAAACAACTTTTCCAGCACCAAACTGTCGATCGGTCGGAGTTTTTGTTCGTCGATTTCTTGCAGCTTTTTAATAATATCTTTGACGTTCTCGGCCTCAGCTTCAGCCTGCAACTCTGTGATCAGCTGCTTGAGCTCATCATAGGCTTCAATCTTCTTAGCAGAAAAAGTTTCCAATTGCCCGGGATCGATCAGCATCGCTTTGGAAGCATCATCTTGTACGAGGAGGAGCGACAGTATGCGATTGGTCTTGGATTCGAAGCGAAGAAATTCAGCGAGATCAGTGGCATTATTTCGCAGACCCTTAAACGTCATAAAGGTAACAGCAATAGAGATCAGGATCAAAGGCACAGCGAGGGCCAAATAAAATCTCAGGGCCAAGGACATTTTTGCCAATCTCGGCTTTTTCATGACTTTGGACCTCGGTTCGATCGGCATTGTGGAAAAGAGCACCAACTGTCCTATCGGCAGCCGACACCTAAAGTTAAGATTTTTTGTGCCCCTTGCGGTTTCGGTCTCTTTGAAGTTTGGCTGACCACGCAGCCACTCACAATTATGATACATTACTCATACATCCCCTTTGTCAGAAACACCTATTCATATTTACCCAATGAAAGGAATTGCAACATGTGCGCTGCACATTCATCGACGCGAGTGGCGTTCTTCGTCTTTCTCCTCATTCCTTTCTTCGCGGCGCCAGCTGCTCGAGCTGCTTCGGAAAAAAGTCCCTATTTGAAAAGCTATCAAAGGCCCAAAGACATCCCCTACCCGTCCGCTACGCCCTATAGCAAAAGCCGGGAATTACTCGGCAAAACCCTATTCTTTGACCCACGACTATCGGGTTCGAATTGGATTTCCTGCGCGACCTGCCATAACCCTGCACTGTCATGGGGTGATGGGCTCGGCAAAGGCATAGGCGTCGGTATGAAGACTTTGGGTCGGCGAACTCCGACGATTCTCAACTTAGCCTGGGGCGAACTCATGTTTTGGGATGGACGGGCTGATAGCCTCGAAGCTCAAGCTCTGGGGCCAGTCACCGCCGCAGGGGAAATGAATTTGCCTCCTGGACAATTATTGAATAAGCTTGAGTCTATACCCGGGTACACTCAACTGTTCCAAGCCGCTTTTCCCGGAGAATCGATCACTGAAGCTAATGTCGCCCGAGCGATTGCCACCTACGAACGGACTATTATATCAGGCGAGGCTCCTTTTGATCGCTGGGTAAAGGGCGATGAATCGGCCATAAGCGGGACTGCCAAGAAGGGCTTTGCTCTCTTCAACGAGAAAGCACTTTGTTCAAAATGCCATTCAGGGTGGCGCTTCACTGATGAAGGTTTTTACGATATAGGGGTCGACGATGAAGATCTAGGTCGAGGACAAGTCCTAGCTGAAATAGAATCTTTGCAGCACGCTTTCAAAACCCCTACATTGAGAAACGTCGCGCAACGGGCTCCTTATTTACACAACGGAAGTGAGCAATCTTTGGTAGAAGTCATCGCTTTTTACAACCAGGGTGGCAAGGCTCATCGTGCCAGCGTGTCTGAGCACATTAAGCCTCTCCACCTGAGCGCAGATGAGCAAGCGGCGCTGGTTGAATTTCTAAAAACCCTGACCAGTCAAGATCCGGCCGTTACTATACCGATTCTACCTCGCTAACGCAGGGAAGGGAGTATTTGAGGATGAACATTTCATATGGTGTCTGCATCAGTCTAATGCTGTTGAGCGCTCCGATCGCTTTTGCAAAAGAGCATGTCGTGTCTCAAAAGGGTAAGCAGTTTGCTCCTGAAGAACTTACCATCAGTGCGGGAGATACCATCGTTTTCAAAAATGACGACGATACCTCGCACAATGTGTTTGCGACCGGCGAGGGATCAAAGTTCAATCTAGGGATTCAAAAGCCAGCCACAGAAACCAGACACGACTTTACCAGTCCTGGAGAAATGACGATCCGTTGTGCGATTCATCCCAAAATGAAGATCAAAGTGGTTGTCAAATAACCGAGGATACTATGACTAAGTTGTGGCTCACCGCCTGCATCACTGCATTCTTGTCCTCGGGTACTCTGACGGCCACCGATGCCAAGAGTCCCGATACTTATGAAATCAAATTGAGCACTCATGGCAATAACATTGCTTTTGATAAAATCGCGATGGATATTCCTCTCGGCAAAAAGGTCAGCGTTCGCTTCGTCAATCAAGCGAGCAAGGAATCAGAAATCTTGCACAATGTGGCCATTCTCAAGCCTGGCACCTTTGACGAAGTGATCAAAGAGCTCCAAAAAAATGGGTATGACATTGAAAAGATGCGCACTCATCCGGCTATCATTACGATGACCAAAGCGCTTGCGCCCGCTCACGAGGAAACTTTAAGTTTTACACCTGAAAAAGAGGGTGACTATCCATTTATCTGCCTCATGGCCGGCCATGCGGATATGCTAGGTATGAAGGGCGTCTTTAAGGCCAAAAAGTAGTGTGCAAGGCCCAGAATAAAATCACAGAAAACCCCTTCTGTATCCAGACGGAAGGGGTTTTTAAATTCATATTTAAATCGAAAAATTCTTAAACAGATCCAATGTCGATTGTTCCAGAGCATTCCGGATAATAGGTGAAGCGACTTCAGGCAGCGAATGATCGACGCGCATCGTCACTGACGCGAGTGTGGTTCCATCATCCTGCGGCGTGAAGATCCACTTTAGGGTCAAGGTGCGGAAAATACTTTTCTGAACTTCGCCCGCTTTGCTAGAAAGTTCAGCTATCTTGTCTGTCGAAGGGTATTCCGAGACAAAACTGATTTGGCCCTTGTCACCGTAGAAAACTTGATTGTGAATAAACTGTCTGGTTTCACTGACTCCCGAAAGGCGCTGCCAGATAAATTGCTCGTCGCCCAGATTTTCGATGAGCTTAGATTCCTGCAAGCCCTTGACCCGGTATTTGCAGCCCGTATCGCAGGTCTCGTCGTAGGCGGTGAGAACTTGATAGAGCTCCGTTGGATTCTTCGATACTTTTTGCTCGCGCTTGACTTCGACGACGGAAGCGTGAGCGACAGTCTGCAATCCAATACCTAAAGCGAGACTTAATAACACCTTCATTTTGAACTCTCCATCTGTATGCTAACTACCTTTTTTCAACGTCAAACCGTGAGAATCCTACCCCTCTCCCCCTCGCCTGGCAACTTGCTTTCATCATCAATCAAAGCCTTGCTCCGCCCTTCTTTCAGAATATGTGCACGCATTGACATAGGTTCTGCCGAACGATCGACATGGTCAATTACTACCGAAAGTCAAAAAGAGAGATCGAGAAGAGAGTTCAATT
>CANJJY010000369.1 GCA_947474445.1 Oligoflexaceae bacterium | reverse complement strand
TTGCGCAGGAGTACAAAGGTTATTCCGCATCCGCAAAGCTCTTGATAATCAGGCGAAGGATGCATTTTGGGATTAAGTATGATGCAATCAGGCATCTTTTCTATTTGGATTTTGTGATGATCTGTGCAGATGAATTCAACACCTCGGCTCCGACAGTAGGCCGCTTCCGCATTGGCCGTAATTCCGGTGTCCATCGTGATGATGAGATCAGCTTTTTCTACATCGATGAGATGGGCGACGGCGTTGAGATTCAGTCCGTAGCCCTCTTCAAATCGACAGGGAATATAGGATGTGAAATTCTGATGTCCGATTGCTTGCAGAAACCAGATCCAGCTTACACAGCTCATCGTGCCATCGACGTCGTAGTCGGCATAGAGGGCAATGCGCTTACCAGCCTGAATTGCCCGACTGACTGTTTCCGCCGCGTCGAGCAGACCATAATCACCATACGTCAATTGTTCAACTGGCGAAAAACTGCGATTCTTACAAACAATTTCCATTAATTGAGTCAGATTTTGGGCAGGGCTCTCTTGCATGGCTGACCAAGTATGAAATTTCCGTCCCACTTATTCCCCTCCCAAAGGCCCGAGCATACGCGCCAATCCCCTTCCCTGTCTATCGCTCAAGCCAAAAGGCTCCTCTGAAAGTCTTCCATCTCTCTCCCAGGCACATTTTGCCTTTTCGCCCTCAAGTTCTCTTTCACGGTGCCGAAATGAAGGGCGAAAGTTGCCTAGCGCTGGATTCAAATTGATGAAACCCGCCCCCCCTCAGTGAAGGACAGGATGTTATGAAGTTATTTGCTAATTTTTATCTACTACCCTTCTTCTTCACTGTCTGCATTTCCCTACAGATAACGTCGTGTGCGGGAAAAGACACCACCGAAGATCCAGTCCAGCCATCAGAAAATGCCAATGAAGAAAACAATAGCGGCAACGATGAAAACAACAGCGGCAATAATGAAAGCAATGCGGAAGGTAACGGGAACGCTCCGGCTGCAGCTGCGGCTGAAGCCAATGCCGACGGCGGTTTGAACAACGCCAAAGACGAAAACTTTGCCGCGGGCGGTGATCAAGGAAATCTTTTTGGAAACGGTAACAACAACAATCTTTTAAATAACAAAAATGGGGGTAACCCCAAATCACCGGCCGCCGGCGCGAATGATCTTCAGACCGATGATGCCCTGGTGAATAACGCCGAAACAGAGGATCTTCTCGCCACGCAGCAGGGTCCTGAATTGAATCAGGGCGCCACAGATCTGGGACCTGTCCCCGCCGAACGCAGTGTTCCAAACAGCGCTCCTGCAGCGGCAGCGACAGGGGGAGTCGTTCGATATGTTGTCGCCGGAGGGTCGAGCTTGCATGATAAACCCAGCGGCAGCGTTGTCAAAAGCCTCGAACAAGGTGATCATCCCTTGGTATCTGAAAGTGGAGAATGGGCGCGGACTTCAGATGGATTCTATGTGCCCTCTCATCAACTTTCAGCGCAGCCTATAGGACGGGCAAAAGCTGCCAGATCGTGGCGCTAAAGACCGCTGGTGCGTGCTTCAGCCGATTCCGGGTTGACAGTGAAGTCATTTATTGGTTCCCTGATCAACTTCAGATTTGCTACCTTAGGGAAACGACACTATCAACTTAAGGAGAGGCCATGTTTAAATTACATAGCCTTTGTATGCTGGGCACCCTCGTTGCAATAGGCGCCTGCAAACAAACGAACGACCGCGCATTAGATCTCAGTCATCCCCCGCCCGGCTCATCGGAGGCGGGAACACCATTGACGGAAAGCTCCTCTGCACCTTCTACTAACCAAGCAGCTCCGCTCGTCTCTCAGCACCGCATCGCCAACGGCTCAAGCTTTTACCAATCACTCAAGAGCGAAGGTATTAATTCGCAAACGATTCTGGCTCTGGTCAAGAGTGCAGAAAAGATTTTTCCCGTAAAAGAGATCGAAGCTGGAACCGCCTACTCGATTACCTGGAATCCCGAGGAATCAGTCTCTCCTCGCAAAGTCGAACTCAAATATGCCGCCGACTCAAGCTTGGTCATCGAAAAAAGCGAGACCGATCTTGAGTGGACGGCGAGTAAGACGACTCTTCCCGTTACTTTGATCAGAAAGACTTTTCGTGGAGTGGTCGGCACGACCCTCTGGGAATCTGCCGAAATCGTTGGCATGGATCCTGTTTTAATCACAAGTTTGGCCGAAGTCTTTGCCTGGCAAGTCGATTTTAACCGCGCTGTCAAACGCGGAGATCGCTGGCGTTTGACTGTCGAACAAAAACTCGTCGCCGACCAACCGATCGGCTGGGGAAATATTCTAGTTGCAGAATATGAGAACGATGGCCAATTACATACGGGAATTCGATTTCCTCAAGAAGGAGCTCATGGCTCTTATTACATGCCCAATGGCCAAAGTTTGAAACGCATGTTCCTAAAAAGTCCAATTAAATTCGGTCGAATCACGTCCGGTTTTTCGCAGAATCGCTTTCATCCTATTCTGAAAACTAACCGACCGCATAATGGCGTCGATTACGGCGCCCCCACAGGAACTCCTGTGATGGCGGTAGGCAAAGGTGAAGTCATATCCATCGGCTATACACCGGCGAACGGCAATATGATTAAATTGCGCCACGGCGGAGGATATCAAACGGCTTATGTTCACCTGCACAACTTCGCTTCGGGCCTTCACCTTGGCTCTAACGTGGAACAGGGACAGATCATTGGAGCTGTAGGATCCACCGGAATGGCGACTGGCCCTCATCTGCATTTTGCTTTCTATACAAACGGCGTCTACGCAGACCCCATGGGATTGAAGTTCCCCTCTGCTGAGCCCATTGGCACCAGTGATTTGAACCAGTTCAAACAGCTTGCCAGCAATGTTCTACAGACTCTTCCAGCTTGGCAAATGGCTCAGCAGGAACCCGTAAAAGCATCGACCTTAGATGGCGAAAATCCGTCTAGACCCCTCATGCACTGAAGTCTATAGGTCTCACTTCACTATTTATGCCGCAAGGCATCAGGCGCTCGACTTCGAGCGTCTTTTTTTATGCCTTTCGAGACCAAAGGGGGGCAAACTTTGCGTCAAACAAGCAAATAGGTCATAATTTAGAGATCAGTTGCTGATTAGATTAGCCCGGAATGAGGAAAGCCCTATGCGGCTCAGCTTTGATAGCCTGCAGATGATCGGAGGGATAAGCATTGCCTTCTCCCTCGCCTGCGCCCCGCAGGGCGAATGGGCTCGCGTGACCCATCCACCTCATCAGGCCTATCTTGCTCAAACGATTCCCTCTCAAAAGAAAATCCCCGAGAGCGGAAACGAGACCTTTCAGCGAGGACTAGCTGGGCTTCCTGATATCTGCACCAAAGTTGCTAACACGCCGGGTTCAATTTGCCTCGACTGTCGATCCGATCATTGGTTGATTCAGCGTTGCTATGAATATGAAGGTAAATTTGAGTCAGAAGCATCATGTCTTTCAACTAGTGATCATCTCAAATGTCTGCTCAATTCTCCCGTGACGTCGTTTAACTTAGCGATCAAGAGATCGTTAGAAAAGCAGTTTCAAGAGAATTACCTCCTTTGGGAAGCGAAAGTTCTGGAGATTTGGTCGGGTCGATTATCCGAAAAAGAATCTGAATCCCTGCGCAATCTTCTTCTCCTAACCAACGAACTCAGCCTTTGGTTGAGTCAAAGAGATCCCTTATCGATGACGGAAAGTGACTGGACCGCCCTCTTTCCTTCTCTGAGCAAAGAGGAAATACACCGCGATCTGCCGCGCTGTCGTCAATTGATCCTGCATTTGCAAGACCAACGCTTAAAAGGTCAATTGAGTTTACTTAATTTTTTGCGTGAAGTTAAAGAACTCTTGAGCGACCTTAAACTGAATCCCCAAATGATAGAATATCTGGAAGCTCTCAGCTTAGAAGGTCTTGAGGAAGGACTCTAGAAACCGCCGCCTTCGTCAAGAAGCTAGGTAAAATCGGTTAATGCTTGTAGAATTCTTTGATGCCCGGTTCGAGTTTAGCGACTACCTCATCGACGGTTCGAACCAACACAATCTGATTGAAATCTTTGACGTCCATCAGCTTATTTTTTACCGGGTAGGCTTCCATCCATTTCAGCAAACCCTCCCACATACCGCCCAATAGAATAAACGGGCGGGGCGATATATGATTCACCTGCATCAGTTGCCAGGTATAGAATAACTCCAGAAGCGTCCCTATACCTCCAGGTGTCACGACAACAGCATTGCTGATCCGCATGAACTCATCGAGTCTGGATGAAAAACGGCGGTGATGGTACTTCACGTCTAAGTGTGAATTGGTATCGGTTTCAAAAGGCAATTGGATATGCAGGCCGAAGGAGCGACTTTGGAGGTTACCACCTTCTTTAGCGCCAAGATTGGCGGCTTCCATCAGCCCAGGTCCACCTCCGGTCACTATGTCGACTCCCAAGATTGAGAGCTGCTTA
>CANJJY010000368.1 GCA_947474445.1 Oligoflexaceae bacterium | reverse complement strand
CGTTCGCCGCGATCGCTCAAAGGGTTATAGGCGAGCTTTTGTTCGACGTTGTTCAATGTGAAACCGAGCGTGAGTGTGGCGGGATCAGCACCGAGGATCGTGCTATCGATCGGTATCTGTTTGCCTAAATTTAAAAGCACCTGACAGCTCTCATCGAGCAAGACCTGATGTCTTTCCGGTCCCCATAGGAGTCGTCCACCCGCCGTCTCACGAATGACCACGGAGACGGATTCGCTGCACTGCCCCGTGGGGCAGGTACAAGTCGGTTCGGCAAACACCACCACGCCGAGACCCGCCGCTTGCAGTCGCACGGCGTTCTTTACCAGCGAAGAGGTATAGAGACGTTCACTCGCATCGTGCGTTCCGTTTTGATTCCAATCAAAGGTCAGGGCCGACGTTGGGATGTAATCGCCCGTAGCCTTGACCGTTCCGATGCAGGACCAACCGCCTTCGGCGTTTCCTTGGCAATCGACTTCACTGAAATCGAGCTGAGGATTCATGTAGAGTTGATTTTGGTCCCAGACGGCAGCATGATCGATCAACCATTCTTTGCCCTGGTCATACTTTTTCGACTTAATGTTGATACTGAAAGAGAGATCGGCCGCCGAAGCGGACTCTGCCATCACTGTGAAGGCGATCGCCCCCCATAAGATGCGAGATAGAGATAGGATGCTTTTCATGTTGTGCTCCTCCACTAGGAGCTGGCTCTTCGGAAGGATTTCCCTCGACCCTCGCTGAGAGGGGCGGAAAGGCTTGAGCGGAAAAGTCACCAATTCAGAAATGAGCTTTATTATTCACCACTAAACGCCTGGCCTGAGGCAGCCCGGCGCCGCTGCTTTTATGCTGCCTGCCCGGGCCTCCGCCCGGCATCCGGGCGCGAGGCAATTCATTTCTTTTCGAAGAATTATACTCGCCCATCCCTATCGATGAGAGTTCGTACCGAGAGGTATAAGATCAGGGATAGGCTTCATTTCGTGCCGCGATTTCCAGAGGAAATAGACTGCGGGGTAAACGAGCAACTCCAAGGCAAAGCTCGTCGTCAAGCCACCGACCATAGGGGCCGCGATCCTCTTCATCACATCGCTGCCGGCACCCATCGACCACATGATAGGCATGAGACCGAGCAAGGCCGCCATCACCGTCATCATTTTGGGACGAATGCGTTTGACCGCTCCGTGCACGATGGCCTCGCGCAGATCATCGGCGGTACGCATACGGTTTTCTTTCACCTGCTGATCGTAGGCGAGATCGAGATAGAGCAGCATAAAGACGCCGGTCTCGGCATCGAGCCCCATCAGGGCGATCATGCCAACCCAAACGGCGATCGACATGTTGTAGCCGAGCGCATAGAGAAACCAGACGGCTCCGATCAGAGAGAAGGGAACAGCCAGCATGATGATGGACGTCTTCATCCAGGATTTGGTATTCAAGTAGAGGAGCATCGCGATGAGAAAGATGGTGAGCGGCACGAGAAACTGTAGCCTTTCCTTCACGCGTATCATGTTTTCATACTGACCGCTCCAGACCAGGCTGTAGCCCTTCGGCAGCTGCACCTTTTCCTGAACTAGCTTTTTAGCATCGGTCACATAACCGCCGACGTCGCGATTTTCAATATCGATGTAGACGTAACCCGCCCGCAAGCCATTCTCATTGCGTATCATCGCCGGTCCTTCGAC
Source organism: Oligoflexaceae bacterium (assembly GCA_947474445.1). Taxonomy (GTDB): domain Bacteria; phylum Bdellovibrionota_B; class Oligoflexia; order Oligoflexales; family Oligoflexaceae; genus Oligoflexus. The sequence continues at coordinate 2,790 of CANJJY010000368.1, read as the reverse complement.
CATACGGACGGTCGCCAGCTGCGCGATGGGAATCGCGGCACCAGAAGCCGCCGGCACCAGCACGCGCTTGATCCCTTCGATATCTTCTCTGAATTCTCGCGCGTAGCGAACATTCACGGGGTAGCGTTCCAGCCCTTCGACGGTCGATGTCACGTTCTCGCCACCGATCGCTGAGGCGACGATCATCTGCGCTTCTTCCATAGGGATGCCGTAGCGAGCCAGCTCATCGCGATGAAAGACGATATCGAGGTAGTAACCTCCCGAGGTCCGTTCCGCATAGACGGTCCGCGTGCCTGGCACCGCGTGGATGAGTCCCTCGATCTGCTCGCTGACTTTTTGAATGACGCCGACGTCGGGGCCCATCACCTTGATGCCGATCGGCGTTCGGATGCCAGTCGAAAGCATGTCGATTCGATTTTTGATTGGCATCGTCCAGATGTTAGGAAAACCGGCGAATTTTAACTCCTTATTGATAGCCAAGCGCAGCTCTTCGTAGGACTGATGATCGGGTAGAAACCAAGTAAAAAGCGGATGCAAGATCTCGGGCAGAGGCGAATACCAGCGCTGAACTCGCGGCCAGCTCGTTTGGGGATGCAGAGTGATCGTCGTCTCGACCATGGAAAAGGGAGCTGCATCGGTCGATGTATCGGCTCGCCCGGCTTTGCCGTAGACCGAGGCGACTTCCGGAAATGATTTGATGATTGCATCCTGCCGCTCGAGCATACGCTTGGCTTCGGTCACCGACATGCCGGGGAGCGTGGTCGGCATGTAGAGGTAGGCCCCTTCATTGAGAGGGGGCATGAATTCTGAGCCCAGGCGAAAATAGATCGGCACCGTTGCTATCATCAAAGCGAGAGCTCCGGTTATGGTTAGTACAGGAAAGCGCAGAACCCAGTGCACGATGGGCTCGTAGATGCGGAAGAGCACGCGGCTGATCGGATGCTTTTCTTCCGGATAATAAGTACCGACGGCCACGCGACTCGCGGCGGATGCCAGCCAGCGCGGTTTAAAGTGAAAGGGTTCCATGCGAGAAAAGAGCATGCGAAGGGCGGGATCGAGAGTCAAAGCTAAGAGCGCAGCGATGGCCATCGTCATGGTTTTGGAGAGGGCCAAAGGTCGGAAAAGACGGCCTTCCTGATCGACGAGAGCAAAGATAGGCAGAAAGGCGACCGTGATCACGAGGAGGGAAAAGAAGACGGATGGTCCCACTTCCTGCAGAGCGGCGAGGCGAACCTCATGAAAATCGCCCTGACGTCCGCCAGCGATCCACTGCTCCAACCTCTTGTAGGCATTCTCGACTTCGACGATCGCTCCGTCGACGAGGACGCCGATGGAAATCGCGATGCCAGACAGCGACATGATATTGGTCGTGACTCCCATAAAGTAGAGGGGAATAAAAGCCAGCAGAACCGAGATGGGAATTGTCAGAATCGGAACGATGGCGGAAGGAATATGCCAAAGGAAAAGCAGGATCACCAGACTGACAATGGCGATCTCAACACCAAGTTTGTGCTCGAGGGCATCGATCGCCCGCTTGATCAGATCGGAGCGATCGTAGACGGGCACAATGCGAACTCCTTCAGGCAGAGTCGGTGCGAGTTCGGCGAGTTTTTGTTTGACGGCGTCGATGACTTTGAGCGCGTTTTCGCCCTGTCTCATGACGATGATCCCGCCGGGCGCATCGCCCCAGCCATTGAGATCGCTGACGCCGCGCCGCATCTCGGGCCCTAATTCAACGGTAGCCAGATGCTTGACAAGGACGGGGGCTCCGGTCTTGGCGTCGGTCTTAACCACAGTCTTTTCGATGTCGGCGAGGCTCTTGATGTATCCGCGGCCGCGCACCATGTATTCTGTTCCAGAGAATTCGAGGACGCGCCCCCCCGTATCGTTGTTAGATTGCTTGATGGCGCGCACTAGTTCGGTGAGCGACACGCCGTAGGCCGACAGCTTATGTGGATTGGCATTGACCTGATACTGTTTGACGAAGCCGCCGATCGATGCGACTTCCGCGACGCCGGGCACACTCTGCAGATGATAGCGGAGAAGCCAATCCTGCAGACTCCGCAGCTCCGCCAGGTTCATCTTGTGCGCGTCATCGACCAGAGCATACTGATAGACCCAGCCGACGCTGGTCGCATCGGGACCCATCGAGGTCTGAACGCCGGCGGGGAGGCTAGGCGTGACTTTGCTGAGATATTCCAGCACCCGACTCCGCGCCCAGTAGAGATCGGTGCCATCTTCAAAAATCACATAAACATAGGAAAAACCGAAGTCGGAGATGCCGCGCACCGTCTTCACATGCGGCGTGCCGAGCAGCGCACTGACGATTGGATAGGTGACCTGATCCTCGATGATATCAGGCGAGCGATCCCACTTGGAATAGATGATGACCTGCGTATCAGAAAGGTCAGGAATCGCATCGAGCGGTTGCCGATTCAAGGTCCAGACCGCGACGACGAGAAGCAATGCGGTGAGGATGAGCACGAAGAATTTGTTGTGCGCACTGAACTTGATGATGCTCTTAATCATGGACGGGCTCCCCCGATGCTGGCTTTGCTTCGGGAGATGCGATGGGAGTTGCGGCGGGAGCATTGAGAACCGATTTGAGCCGCGATTCCGAATCGATCAGGAAATTCGCCCCTGTGATGACTTCATCGCCTTCGTTCAGGCCTTTCACCACTTCGTAAAAACCCTTGGCTTTGACGCCGAGCTGCACCGCGCGCGGGGAAAAATGATCGTCCTGTTTCACGAAGACATAGCTCTGTTCGCCGGTGCGTAAGACGGCATCGT
>CANJJY010000367.1 GCA_947474445.1 Oligoflexaceae bacterium | reverse complement strand
CGCCGCCACGGCTCCGTAGGGCCCTTGCAATAGATAGCCGATGAACGTCGCCGTACTGAAAAGAGGTCCAGGGGTGATCTGTCCGGCGGTGATGGCGTCGATCAATTGGACCTCGCTCAACCAATGTCTCTGCACGACAAAGTCTTCGCGGAGGTACAGCAAAAGACTGTAGCCGGATCCGTAGAGCACGGCACCGATCTTAAAAAATAGTCCAAATATCGTCGGCAGATTGGGACTCGTCAGAACAGGGAGCGAAAAAGGTAAGACCCCGGCGATGCCCGGTAGGGCCGAGTGAGGCTTATTCCAAAAGGCAAATGCGCTAGCAACGAGGGCGAGACAGAGAATCTCATTGAGGCCGAGTCGCTGCAGGATGAGGGCCGATACCATGCCTATTATCAGGCGCAAGCGGCTCGGCATCTGGCGCGCGAAGGTGAAGAGAGCGACAGAGACAAGTGCGAAGATGATGGGACGCAAGCAAAAAAGAATATCACTCGCGAGCGGCCAGTCTCCCCATTTTTGATACGTATAAGCCAGCAGGCAACTGGCAAGGAAAGCTGGTGCGATAAAAGCGAAGCCGGCGACCATCAACCCTGCGAATCCGCGCTCCCGATGACCGAGATGGAGAGCGAGTTCTGTCGAGTTGGGACCTGGGATCAACTGGGTGGTCGCATAGAGTTGCATGAAAGTCGCGCGATCGATCCAGCCCCGACGTTGCACCAATTCGTGATCCATCAGAGCTACATGAGCCAGAGGTCCACCAAAGCCCAGAGTGCCGAGCTTTAAGAAAACCCGTCCGATTTCCCCCAGCGAACGAGTCTCACCCATGCTCGCGAACTCCATCCATAGAAACACTCATAATGCCGCAAAACTGCGATGATTGTCTTGTAAAATATCAGCCGCGGCACCTTTACAAACGCATGGCGGCGCATGAGTAATAACCCTCGAGAAACCATTTTTTTTCGGCAGGGTTTGTTCCCTCCTTTAACCCCGCGCTCTGATTCGCCATGATGGGGCCCTGCAAGAGGTGAAAACTTACGTTGCTCGCGAGCTAGGAAAATTATGAAGGCAAAAATCGAGCTGGTCGAAAACCATGAGTTTCAAGAATTGACGAGTCCGGCCTGGCAGTTGGTTCATCACGTGCCGGGTCGCAGCCGCTATCATGTCCACGAACTCCTCGATAACCCCAAACTGGGGCTCTGGCTCAGTGGTGTCTTGCAGCGTGATCCCAAGGTCACGCGAGCTCAGGTAAGATGGCAAACCGGTTCTGTCATCATCGAAAGGGAAGAAGCGGATATTCCCCCGGCCTTCGATCTCAACCGTTGGCTCGACGACGCTATCTATCGGCGCGATCTCGATGAGAGTCGCTTGGCCCTGCAAAATGAGAGCGCGGGACGCGTTCCTGAAGAAGAGAAAAAGTGGTTGAGTCCACCTCCCGAAGAAGTGCTCCAGCAGCTGGGTGTAGCGCGCGACCGTGGCATCGCCCTGGGCGAGGTGGAAATCCGCAGAAAGGTGCATGGCGCAAATTTTCTGGAAGAGATTCCGCCGGTCTCCCATTGGGAAACCTTTCAAAGACAATTTGCCAACTCTCAGACGGCACTTCTCGCCGGTTCGGCCGTCCTATCGCTCGCCACCGGAGGCGTCTTCGATCTCTTCATGATTGGGGGCGTACTGGCCGTCAATGGCTATATCGGGTATCTGTCCGAAGTCAATGCGGAGGAAGTCATCTATTCCATAGGGCGCGTCGAGCCCTTTGAATTGCAAGTGCTGCGCGATGGTCAAACGGTGACCATTCTTGACGAAGAATTGGTATTTGGCGATCTGGTCTTCCTCGGAATAGGTGTCGTGCCCGCCGATATTCGGCTGATCGAAAGTCATGGATTGATGGTAGACGAATCGCCGCTGACAGGCGAATCGATGCCGATGGCGAAGCATCATAAGAGTCTCGATCCAGCAGTAGTTCACTCAATCAGTGATCAAAATAATCTCTTGTTTCGCGGGACGATCATCACGTCTGGTCACGGTCTCGGAGCCGTGATCGCCACGGGTGAAGATACCAAAATCGGCGAAGTCAGGCGCCTCGTCAGCACCACCGCGGAACAGGAGTCGACGCTAGAACGTGATCTGGGGCATATCGGGCGTCAAACGATTTGGTTTTCGAGCTTCGTCTGCGGGGGCGTGTTCGCTCTCGGGCTTTGGCGGCGGATTGGATGGCTCGAAATGCTCAAGACATCTATTTCCCTCGCTGTCGCAGCGGTCCCTGAAGGACTGCCGACTATAGGAACGACTACGATGGCGATGGGAGTCTCACGCTTGAAACGCAGCAATGTGCTCGTGCGACGCCTCAAAGTAATGGAGGCGCTTGGCAGTATCCAGATTCTCTGTCTCGATAAGACCGGCACTCTGACCCTCAATGAAATGGTCGCTTCGCAGGGCTACTGGGGCCTCACTCCCTGGGATCGGCCGGGCATCGAAGCCAACTCAGGACAAGAGGATGGTCTGGACCCGTTGAAGCTGGCAAGGCAACCCACCTTTTCGCTGATCGCCTCGCTTTGTCATGATTGCGTCTGGCTTTCTGCGCATGACGACGAGCCAGCGCGCTGGAGCGGTTCGGCGACCGAAAGAGCTGTCATCGATCTGGTGACACTGATGGGTGCCGATCCCCGCCACCTTAAACAGAGTTTCCCTCGCCTGCGCACCAGCTATCGCACCGAAAAACGTCACTACATGGTCACTTACCATAACCTGGAAAATTCCTCTGTGAACTTGGCCGCGATCAAAGGAAGTCCGGAGCAATTGCTCGAACTCTGTGGCTGGTACCTGGACCAGGGAGTCAGGACGCTGATGACGGACAGCGTAAAAACTATCTTTCGCGAGCAAAACCGACAGCTCGGAAAGAAGGGTTTGCGCGTCCTTTCGTTTGCCTACGCAGAAGGGGAGGATCTCAGGACCATTCAAGGACAAGAGCTGACGTGGCTAGGACTCGTGGGATTGGTTGATCCGATGCGGGAAGGCATGGCCGAACTCATCGAAGCCTTTCACCGAGCTGGTATTCAAACCATCATGATGACCGGCGATCAAAGAGCGACAGCCAAAGCAGTGGGTAAGGCTCTCGGCTTCAATCGACCAGGCGAAAAGGTGAAGATCGCCGACGCTCGTGAGCTCTCTGCGATGACGCTCGAGCAAATTGCCGATTTGGCCGCAAATGTTCAAGTCTTCTCGCGCGTCAACCCGAGCGATAAGCTGCGCATTATTCAAGCTTTGCAAAGTCGCGGCAAAATCGTCGCCATGACAGGTGATGGTATCAACGACAGTCCGGCTCTCAAGGCCGCGCATGTTGGCATCGCCATGGGTTTTCAGGGGACCTCGGCGGCCCGTGAATCGGCCGATATCGTGCTCCGTGACGATAATCTGGAAATTCTCTTTCAAGCCATTCAGCAAGGTCGCGCCATCCATAGCAACCTGCGCAAATCAATCAAATATCTGCTCGGCACCAACCTCAGTGAAATCCTTCTGATGCTGGTCTCGATCGCTAGCGGTCGTGGTTCTCCTCTCAGTTCGATTCAACTTCTTTGGATCAATCTGCTCAGTGATGTGTTGCCAGGATTGGCTTTAGCTTTAGACCCCCCAGCGGCAAACATCATGGAACAGAATCCTCCGCATCCTGATGCGGCGATCTTGCCACCGGAGGTGCAAAAGATACTGTTCCGCGAGGCCTGTTCCATGGCCTTGGCCGCTTTCACGGTCCATGACAGGCAGAAGCAGCGCCATCAGGGCAATCCGCTGGAGGCTACGACCGCGGCTTTTATTACGCTGACGGTTTCGCAGATTCTCCATACGCTGTCGGCTTCCGCTGATCGACAGGGACTCGTCGCGGCAGGGCTGCCGCGGAATAAGAGGATCTATCAAGCGATGGGTGTGGCAGCGGTGACGCTGGCCTTAGGGACGAGTTCGCCGGCCCTTCAGAAAATTCTAGGCATGGCACCCCTCGCCGGCACGCAATGGCGGGATGCTCTCCTGCTTGGTCTCACTCCTTTGGTGTTTAATGAGGGCATGACTTACTTACGAAAAGGTTCCCTCACGGCCGATAGCAATCTTTAGAGAAAGGCTCTTTTGTTATGTTGAAAACCTCTAAGTTTAGTTCAGGATTTATGCTCGGTTTTGGAGTCGGTTTCGTCTCGCGCGATCTCCTCTCGGTGGAGAACAGTATGACCCGGCCTGTGGTCAAAGGGTTTATTAAGGCTGGCGTCACTCTCCTCGAAAAAGGCCGAGAATCTGTCGCGCATCTCTTTGAAACGGTCGAAGATTTGCTGGCAGAAGTTCGCTCTGAGAAGAAGGTAGAGAATGAAAAGGTCGTCGCCCACGCGCCGACGAAAGTGAAAGTAAACGTCAGCAAATCGTCTTAAAGGATACGTGACATGGCTTATTCTGCCCGTATTGTTCATAAGTCCAACGGGCGCCTGCGATTGCAGATGGATGATCCCAATGT
>CANJJY010000366.1 GCA_947474445.1 Oligoflexaceae bacterium | reverse complement strand
TCCGTATGGCCCCCCATCCGTCATGGTCGCGACGAGATCAAAACTGCGAAGAGCTCCAATGACGGTCACGACGACCGCGAGAAAGGTCGCAGGACGCAGCTGCGGCAAGACAATATACCAAAATAATTTAAAGCCCGACGCCTGATCCATCCGCGCTGCTTCAATCTGGGATTGGCTGAGATTCGAGAGACCTGCCAGATAGATCATCATGCAATAAGCGGTTTGAGGCCACATCCCTGCCGCGATAATGCCGAAGGTGACGAGAGTTTCATCGGCCAGCACTGCGACTGGACCGAGACCGACATGGCCGATCAAGGTATTGAGCAAGCCATAGCTGGGATCATAGAACCAGGTAAACACCAGGCCGACGACGACCTGGGAGATCACGAAGGGAAAAAAGAAAAGCGATTTGACGAGTTTGATGCCGAGTACACGCTGATTGAGAAAGAGAGCGAGCAGCAGGCCGAAGACGGGCGCCAGCATAAAGCAGACGAGCCAATAGAAATTATTGAGCAGGGACACCCAGAAGTGATCGTCGCCGAACAGCTCGCGATAATTCCCCCAACCGACCCAGGTCTTTTTCCCCAACCCATCCCAGTCGTAGAAACTGAGGGTGAGGCTTTGGATGATAGGATAGGCGACATAAACGGTAAAAAGGATCAGAGAAGGTAATAGAAAAAGCCAAGGAGTCATGGCTTCTTTCCCTCGGTTCTTGATGCTCACGCAAAGACCTCAAGCGATAAGAATGGCAAAGGTTCGGCAGCAGCGTCGCTCCCGAACCCCTTGATTTAGCAGACGACCAGCGAGTCGCTTACCACCAAACTTCGCCCTGAACACCCCAGGTGGTCCCGGCGGTGTTGGTCGCATAGACGGCGTTGCCATCGGTGATGAGTGAATCACCCTTCTGCGCGTCGTTCCAATCAGCTTGCGTCACGTAGAACCGAATCTGCGGCTTGGCGTACTGACCGACGCCCGGACGGACGACGAGACCGAGCGTAAGTTTGGTCAGGTCGCGATCGATGGGATCAAGGCTGGCAGGTGCGACGCCGTTAAACGGTGTCAATGGCAAACCCTTGTCGATCGAAGCGTAGAAAATATCGGCATCGATGGCCCAGATTTTCGAGAGGTAATAGGTCGGGTGTGCGCCGACAGCCAGAGTGGTCCGATCCGGGGCTTTCTCGCCGTTAGCGCCGAGAGCTCCACCGAAGTCCGCTTTGGTGTAAGACAATCCGAGGTCCCAGCTCATGACTGTGCTGGTCGGAAACAACTGAAGGTCATGCGTCCAACGGAAGGTGCTGGATTTTTTCCAGGCCTTGTTCGATTCCTCACTCAAAGCCGTGGCTTTAGCGAAGCTTGTCGAGGAAAAGTTGCTCATCGTCGAACCGGTTTGGCCGCCCGCGCCAGCATCAGGACGCGCACCGTGGATACCAGCGCCGTACTGAAGGAAAGTTTGGTAAGTCATATTACCGAGAGGCAGTTGATAATTCAGAGTGAGGAAATGACCAGTTGCCGAGTAGTAATCGTCGGTGGCAGAATTCTGACCCTTCGAACCCTTCTGGCTAAAAATCCAGCGGGCTTGAACTTTTCCACCCAGAGCTTCCACGTCGTGCCACTGGACGTCGCCCGCCACATGAAGGGGATCGGACGTTCCGTTGATGAAGTGACGGAGCAAAGCCACATCGACTTTGCCTTTACCCACATCGAGGTTTTCCGCACCAAAGCCGGTACCGTTGTGGTTCAAAACGAAGAAATCCCACATTTCCATGTACCAACGGTCATAGAAACGCTTACCCACCCAAAGTGAGCTGTCGCCGCCGAAGATTCCCTGTGCTTCGAGCCAGGCTTCACGGTAAGAGACGACGAGGTCATCCTTGCCTTTTTCCGTCGATTCCCAGGTTTCGCTGCCGTCCGCTGCAAACGCAAAGTTGAGATGCGCTCGGTATTGAATCTCATCGGCCTTATAAGCCTTGTGAATCAAAAGCTCGCCATAGTTATCACACTCACTGCCGTAGCGCGGAATGATGGGTACACCTGGAAGCCGGTAGCAAGCTCCTTTCGTCATGCCCTTGCTGAAGTTGCCGCCCATACGGAAGTAAGCGTTCGTCGTCACTGAGTCATCAGCTCTGCCAGTTGCGCTGATGGCTAACAGCCCTAATCCTATCAAGCTCTGCCATGATCGTTTCACGTGTACTGCCCCCTAAGTTCGCATCTCGCATGTCAAAGCGCAGCTCGTGGGTCCACCCCTCTTGCGTTTACTGCGCTTTTTTTATAATTGCCTTACCTGAATTAATCAGACTTTCGCCGCCGCGCAATCAAAATAAACGATCTTGCTGTTTTTATTTTTTTCAGTCTCGGTTTCTTGTCAGCTTCTTCTGTCGTAGAATCCACCCTCACGCTACGGCTCTTCAGCAGCTACGGAGACTCTCTTGCCACACGTTCGAACTGATCGCGCGGACTACCGCTTCCTTTTCGGCGGCTTCGCCACCCTCTTAGTCGTCTCATTTCTCGACAATGCCCGGGGCCCTTTGATACCAGTCCTCTTGGCTAGTTTAAACATCCCCTATGAAACGGCAGGATTGTTTCTGACCGTAGGTAATATCGCGGCTGTTGCGGCGACCTTTCTGCTCGGACGCGCCCTGCAGCGCTGGGGCGAAAGACGGGTGGCAATCTGGGTGTGTTTCGTTTCAACGTTGCCCGGATTGCTTGCGCCCTGGGTCGAAGGTCGCTGGCTGTTGCTCCTGCTCGGGCTGCTCCTCGGGGCCGCCGTCGCGCTCCTCGGTTCGCTTTGCAGTATTCTCACCGTCAAGGGCAGTCCTCCCCTTCGCACGGCTCGCTATGTTTCCTTTCAGCAGGTCATGTACGGAGTCGGTTCCTTGACCGCCCCCCTGGTTTTCAGCGCTCTCATTGCTGGGGGGAAACCATGGTGGTGGCTGCTCAGCGGATCTGCCTTCTCGCTGTTCGCTCTCGGTGCCGCCTTGATTCGCGTCCTGCCGCAGCTGCCCCCAGAGGCACGCGCCATCGAACGACGCGAAGATCCTTTGAGTCGCTCGCAGATGCTCGTCGTGCTGATGTTCGCTATGTATGTAGGAGGCGAGGTCTTGGCTTCGATGTGGATGAGCAGTCTCCTCGTCGCTGAACAAGGCTTGAATCCTTCCGACGCCGCTGGCTCGCTCATGTACTTTTTTATTATCATGGCCGTGACACGGTTTATGTGTTTTTTGTGGGTAAAACCTCGTTACGAAACGCGGGTGCTCACCCTCTCGCTGCTCTGTGGGATCGTCTTGAGTGTGTTAGGGCAGCAGGGCTACGCCTGGGCTTTGCCGGCAATGGGCATTATGGGTCCGTTCTTTCCCTTGTGCATGGCTCGACTCAGCGCACGCTACCCGAAGAACTGGCGGCAGATGATGATTTTTGTCTACGCGGGTATGCAGATTACTCTGGCATTGATGCATGTCTCGGTGGGAAAAATCGCCGATCAGGTGGGCATGAAGCAAGCTTTTCTGCTCTCACCCATCTTTCTCAGTCTCTGTGCCCTCTGCCTCTGGGCCGCGCGTGATTTTCGGGGGCGGGTGGCCGTACGCGCGGCTTAACCGCTTTTTTTGGAGATCAGTTCGAGCTGTTGCTTCGCTTTGTCAAAGTCGGGATTATAGTGCAGCGAACGCTTCAGATATTTGGCTGCCTCGATATCGCGGCCGAGGCGTCGCAGAGAAAGCGCGATATTAAAAAAGATCAATGGCTTTAACTTATCTGTTTTCACAGCTTTGAGTGCCGACTCGTAAAGCAAGAGGGCTTTTTCCGCATGCCCGTCCCGCACCGCTTTAACAGCGGCATTGTTAAAGAAGCCAGCGGCCTCTTCTTCCGAGATGCTGTTCTTAAAGAGACTGAGCGCTTCTTCGATGTGTCCCTGATCCAAACGAATCTGCCCCATTTGCTTTTGAGCCGTCTGCACCGTATCAGGATCGACCATGATGGCTTCCTGATAATAATTGATGGCCCGATCGAGGTCTCCCTTCCCGTAGAGGGCATCACCCATGGCTATCAAGCGATCGGGGTTAGCGGGACTCAGGATATTGGCCTCAGCGAGAGTTTCAAAAGCCTTTTCGAACTGACCTTGTTTCATCAAAGTCCGCGCCATGAGATTCATAGCGCGCATGTTTTGAGGCTCACGGATCAAAAGGTCTTTGGCCAAAAAAAGGGCATCGTCTAATTTGTCTAGCCGATAATTGAGATTGCCGAACTCGATGCGGACGCGGTTATCGTGAGGGAATTTCTGAAAGAGCTGATCGATCCTATTGTCGATTTCCTTTTGGCTATAGCGAAAGCCATCTGATTTGATTTCGCGCATGAAACAGGCGAGCTCGTTGGTATCCTGGGAATTGGCCATCATGTCGAGTTGCGTCGCAAGATTCAAGGCCGCCGCCGAATAACTAAACACCTTTTCAACGAGAGCATCGTTAGCGAAAGCGACCAGACTGGGCGTCACCTCG
>CANJJY010000365.1 GCA_947474445.1 Oligoflexaceae bacterium | reverse complement strand
GGAGCAAAGATGGGCGGATGTTTCTCTACCCTTAGGGGTCGGCGGCGGATCGGGCAACATCGGGGCTTTGGCTGGCACCGATGGTTTCATATCGTTACCAGCACGCGAACGCGATTATGCGGCCGGCGAGCTCGTCCTTTTTCATGGCTGGACTCCCCCATCTCAAGGCTAAGACAACTATGCGCGATGCCCCTCATCTTCCCCACCTGAGCTACCTCTATAATCCCTATGAGATCGCCATCTGTGGCTATTCTGGTGGAGGCAAGACTCATCTCATCGAGCGCCTTCTCGCCTCCCTCACGCCCGATCTTGTCATGGGTTACGTCAAACATCGCGCCCATGCTTTTCACATGGATAGACCGGGCAAGGATACGGACCGGGCTCGTCAGGCGGGAGCCAGTCTCGTCAGTATCGCCGACGGACATCATCAAGCTCTCATCGATGCCTGCGAAGGCGCCTCGCTCGCCTCTGATCTCCGCTATCTCCGCTGCGATGCCGTCATCGTCGAAGGGGGAAAGGATCTATCGATGCCGCAGATCGTCGTCGTCGATGCAGACAAAAAAATTTTGGATGATCTGCCCCGCGGCGCCATCGCTCTTTGTGGACAAGAACCTCTTGAGCATGCTTTGCCTTGGTATCATCGCGATGCTATCGCTGACTTGCGTTCTCTGATCCTCGACCGCTGGGCGCAAGAGGCCGCCGCTCAGCCTATCCTGGGATTGATTCTCGCGGGTGGCCGTAGCCAGAGGATGGGGCTCGACAAAGGAGTTTTGCAGTATCACCAGCACCCGCAGATATCTCATCTCGCCAAACTATTGGCTCCTTTCTCGAGGCAGGTCGCGATCAGCGCTCGGCCGGGACAGTATGAGGCAGAGAGTGGTCTTCCCCTGCTCGAGGATCAATTCCTCGACATGGGTCCTCTCGGGGGGCTTTTGACTGCGCATCGCCGGTACCCAACTCACGCGCTGCTGTCCCTCGCCTGTGATATGCCTAACATCGATGCGACCTTCCTCACCGCGCTCCTGCGCGAGCGTTCTCCGCTTCGCCTCGCCACGGTCCCCCGCGGCGAAGCGGGGCTTGAACCTCTCGCGGCGATTTATGAGCCCAAGTTTTTTCGATTTGCCTGGGAAGCGCTGGGGCGGGGCGAGGTCAGTCCCCAAGGACTGCTACAACGCCATCGCATCCATAGTTTTGTGCCTGAGTTGAAGAATGCTCTCGTCAATGTCAACCTTCCCGCCGATCGGGAGGCTTGGCTCCGGCACCGCGAAGGGAGGGATCACGGCGATGAAGGCCTAACGCGTGAATCGGTATAGGGCGGTTTTCCACCCGCTGCGGTGGGAACGCGGATGCGACGCGAGCTCGTCTGCTTTTGATTGGTACGTGCAGTTTCCCACGATTGAACCCGCTTTTGCAGTTTTTCGATGCGATGTTCGAGTATCATCGTATGTTCGATGAGCTCGTTTTGAATCGATTTGGCTAGATAGATGAGAAAACTCCGCTTTTGCCGCTTCTGCTGGAAGTCCCAGTTGGCTTCTTTCTTGGCCTGTTTCAAATCGCGCCGCAGGTGCTCAAGCTTGATGGCGACCGCTTCTTTCATCGAGACGATGTCACCGATCGGTATCGTTTCAAAATTGAGGGCTGACGTGATCGTACCGTGCACGGCTTTGAAAATAGCTTCCATCCGATCGAGATCGCGCCATTCGTAAGCATTTTGAAGTTCGAGCCACAGGGCTTTTTCACTCGTGTTCTGTTCGCCTCCCTCTCTCGTGTCGGGATGGAGAATGACCACCAATTCGCGATAAATCTTTTTAATATAATGATCGGTCGTTTCCTCAGGAGTCACGGCAGCGATTTTTTCAAACTGCGGGGGCAAGTCCTCGGCCGTCCGAGGCTCCTGGGCCTTAGTGTCAGGTCTCACTTTGCGTTCTCGTTCGGCTTGCGCTTCGCGAGCGAGTATATCGATGTGATATTGATCGCGATGAGTCTGATCGATTTCCGCGAATATCTTCCGCATGAGCGCACCCAACTGACCTTCCTCCTGAGCTTTGAGGACGACGGTATAAGCGCGTGGGTAAGGGCAGCGATAATGGACCTTGTACTGTTCGACCGCGTCAGTCAGCAGTTCAAGGTCGCTCAGGATCCGCTCTAGTTTCATCTGTTGGGTGAGTTCACCCGCAAATTCCTGTTGCCACCAGAGCGTGAAGGCTGGCTGATCAATTTCAACAAATCGACGCAATTTTTCGCTGGCGTTGTTGAGGCTCTGGAGTTGGGACTTATAGGTGCGGACGTGGTAACTGCGCACGGCCTTTGGATCGGCGTGAAAAACGAGACCAGGCGCCCGCACGGGGCTCGGATGCGACTGACTTCTGACTTTTCTTCGCGTTCCCATGGGCGCCCCTCCCTGACCAGAGTTTCTAGAGCCCATCTCAAAAAGGCGATCTCTGCGTTGCTTGTCAGAAAAAAATCCTCATTTACCGTATGTAAACTCCGGTTTTTTTCTTCCGCGCGCCTTGATATCCCCTTTTTGAGACAGGCTCTAGTATTAACTGCTCTGGTGGCTTTGGACCAGTCCTTCTTGCTCCGCATGGCTCCAGGGGAGACAGGAAAAGAAGACTTTTCTCCTCACGTCGCTATCAGTCAACGCTTATCCACCCCAAATGGCGCATCAAGCCCTCTTTCCATCAGAAGCAGTAGCCGATGTGAAAGAGAAGAGCTCCTCCCGAGGTGTTCTCGATTTTGTCTGCGCTGAACTTGTAAAAGTCCCTCTTATACTTATCAAGATCCCCGTCTGTCGCCGCCGCTGCATTCGAGTTTTTGCTAAGACTCGAAGCGAGGGGCACGGAAAAATTGATCCATTCGCCACCTATATACATGCCGTTATCGAGAATCCAAGTATTTCCAATTCCAAAATCAATCGTGGTCGACGTTCCTTCGACTTCGCTATGAAGCGTGGTCAGTCGATTTTCGCTTTTGACATCGGCCGTGTAGTCCCACCACATCTCAGACAGGCCACTGACGAGATATAGGCTTCGCCAGGGATAAAACTTGACGCGCATGGACAGCTTTTTTACTTCGGCTTTGGTCTCTTCATCTTTCACAAAATCCTGGGCCGCCGAAGAAAAACGAGCATCACCTTTCCCAGCAGCAAACGAACTCTGCAGCTGAAACATGCTGCTGAGAGTATATTGGGCCTGCAGACCAAGACCGAAGATCACTCCAGGTAAAAAACCTAGCTCGGTACCAATACTGAAAGGCCGGTATTCGCGGGCCGATGGAAAAGTCGCACGGGATTCTCTATCTTCATAGGAGCTTGCGAGTCTTTTCCGGCGATGGCTGCGAGAGCCACCGAGAGCTTCATCTGTCAGGACGTGTTGCATCAAAAATAATAGCGCAAGGCAGAGACTCAAACCACGAGAATAATTCATGAACGTAAACTCCAGTGCAGCAAATTGATTTCCGCATGAGACACCCCCTGCGCTGGGGGCATGAGGTAAGCGCTGTTGTGCAACGCTTGTTCCAGCGCCAAGCAACTCGGTTTCTTGAAGTGGATGTAAGGTTTATGAATAGCTTTTTTGGGTGAAAGAACAGAGTGGAGAGGGCCGATAGCCCGCAAATGGATGTCAAGACTTGAGACAGGGGGGATGCGAGGCAACGGAGGTCTTTCTGCATGTCTCCCCGCTCATTCCTCGATAAAAATCGCTGCAAACGCTATCCACGAGCCCCAGCAAAATGAGCATCCCACTCCGGTCGATGCCCTATTTCAATCAAGGCTTCCGCTCGATCCCAGGGTTCGCCCACTATAAAAAGGCGTTCAAAGAATTCCCCTGCGCTCTTGCTCCGCAGCAAGCGCGCGTCGGCAAAAGCGTCGGGTAAGCTCGACCTGAAGTATGACCAAAGCAGACGCAGGCGAGAAAAGGCCACCGATGACAGGGATGCGGGAGATGATACGGCTGTTAGCGATGAGGACTTGAGGAGGAGAAAAGGCAAGCCATAGATCAGAGAGGTGAGTTCGACCGTCAGCTTTTCCCAACTCTCAAAAACACCGTAGCAAGGCTCTCCGATGCGCCCCTTGCTGATGCGCGCGATCAACTTGCCAGCTTCGCGCTGCCAAAGTTCTTGTATCAGCGCGTAACAAAACAGAGCGTTGATCAAAGTGTGCAGATGCATGCCGGTCGGCTTCTGTTCGCGCAATTCAGCAAACACCCAGGGATTACGCAAAGCCCCTCGCCCTATCATCGCCCCGTGAATATCAGGGGCCTCTTGATAGAGTTGTAGGAGGGTCGCTTGCCCCCACACATCGCCGGAGGCCAAAACCGGAGCGCGCGCCGCCGCCGCTGCTGTTTGTATCGCAGCCCAGTCCGCGTGCCCCCGATAGCCATCGGCACGGGTGCGCCCGTGCACGGTGAGACGCGCGAGAGGCAGAGGAGCGATCGCTTGCAAGAGCGCAGGAAATTCATCCGGCCGATCGATTCCGAGCCGCATCTTCACGGCAAGT
>CANJJY010000364.1 GCA_947474445.1 Oligoflexaceae bacterium | reverse complement strand
CGATTTCTCGATGTCGGGACGGGCACGGGCGTGCTGTGTTTGGTCGCTTCTCACCTCGGCTATCAGACCATTTGGGGCACCGACATCGAAGCCGATGCCATCGAGAGCGCGCGGTTTAATCAGACCCTCAATCACATCCCTTTTACCCTGCTCCTCGGTAGTCTTCCCCCTCCCGAAGAAATGTTTGACACGATCGTCTGCAATATTCTCCCCCCGACTTTAACGGCCCTTTTGCCTTCGCTGGTCGACAGACTGTGCGCGGAAGGTCGGCTTTATCTGGCCGGCATGCACGAAGCGAACGAGCAAGCGATTCTCGATACGCTCGCCGCCCTCGGTTGGGTCTCGGTGGCCGCCTACCGCGAACGAGGCTGGACGGCGCGTCTCTTTCGAGCGGCAGTGCCGGCCCTTTCCGTTTAAGGGTGTTCTCTCAAAAAGGGATTGGCGATCGGGCTGTTTGCGGGCAGGATCAGAATCTCTTTCAGTTCGCTGCGCCCCTTCCCTTTTATGCTGAGGAATCCTATGGATACTTACGTCACGATCGAAAAGAAAAGTGGTGGTTACGCGATCCTCACGATCAACCGTGAGCCGGTCAATTCCATGAATCTCGATCTCTGGCGCCAACTGGCGACGGCGCTCGATGCCTTGGAAGCAGATCCGAGCGTGCGGGGCGTGATCTTTCAATCTGGTTTGAAAAAAGATGTGTTTACGGCCGGCAACGATCTCATGGAGCTCTATGCGCCGCAGACTTCGGCCGAACGCTACCGCGATTTTTGGGTGACGCAGAACAGGTTTTTTGCGCGTCTCTATCGCTCGCCGCTGGCGACCGTCGCTGCGATTCGTGGGGCCTGTCCGGCCGGTGGCTGCGCCTTGGCCCTCTGCTGTGATTATCGAGTGATGACTGACTTCGGTAATATTGGCCTGAACGAAGTGGCGATCGGCATCCCGGTGCCTGCCTACTGGGCGCAACTCATGCAGAGAACGATAGGCCAACGCAGCGCTGAAAAACTTTTGCCCTACGGTCTGATGCCGAAAGCGGACGAGGCCTTGCGGATCGGCTTGGTCGATGCGCTCGTGCCTGCCGAAGCTTTGACCCGTGCTGCAGAAGAAACGATCGCACAGATGCTCAAGGTGTTTGATGGCGGCCGTCAAGCGACCAAGGGCCACCTCCGCCGCGCTTTTGCCAAAGAGTGGGAGGCTTACTGTGAGGGCGAAGCGGTCGAAGGATGGCGTCTCATCAGTCATCCTCAGACGGTGCAGGCGATGGAAGGCATTCTGCAAAAGCTATCCAAGGGCAAGAAAGAAGGCTGAATCGAGGTCTATTTCACCAGCAAGGAGCGGTTGATCCATTGTTCTTCGCCGCTCTTCGCGTGTTTGACTTTGACCTTCACCTCCCAGGCTCCTACCATGTGGAGCTTCACTCCCAAAACCTCATAAAGCCCGGCTTCGGTCAAGGCGCGCGGCGAGCTCGGCGCTACCACCATCCCGTGTTTGTGGGCCGGCATCTCGGCATCGAAGGCTATCGGTTGCCAAGGACTCGCTCCGCCTTGCGTGACGCGCAGGGTGACAGAACTGAGTTTTTTAGCGGGCAGGGGAGGGGATCCACGCACTTCGAGAGGAACCTGATCGGGCAAAATCAAAATGAGGTCGGGCTCGCCGGCGGGAGCCGCCGCGTACGCGCCTGCCGAGAGGGCGAAGACGAGGAGCGTCAGGAGACAAAGCTGGGCTTTGATCATGCTCTAATTTCTTTCTTCGAATCGATGGAGCTGACGATTTTTGATCGCTTTGCCTGGATCGAGAATCTGCCCATTCATCGCGATATAGATGCCTGGCTTGAGGGTTTGCACCGCGATGATCGCGCAGCCGACGTTGAAGAAGGCATCGGAGTTTCTCAGTTTCGCGGGCGCCATGGAGCCGGTAAAGACGATGGTCTTGTTTTTCACCCCTTTGAGCCGTTCCGCTGTCTGAATCATCGTGTCCGTGCCGTGCGTGATGAGTATCCGGGTTTCCTCGCAGCTCACCACGGCCTGATACACAGCCTCCCGATCGGCGTCGGTGAGGTCGAGACTATCTTTGCGGCAGATAGGATCCAGGGCAAAGGGCAGAGCCACATTCGCTTCTTCGAGGATCTGCACGATGGTCGGTTCGCCCACTTGAAACTCGCTCATTGCATCGAAGTAAACCTTGTCAATCGTGCCGCCGGTCGTAATGATACGTATAGTCTCTCGAGGCATAGGCCGTCTCCTGGATGAGCTTTGGCAGGGATGGTAAAGCCATTCCTTTTCGATTGCAAATTCATAGGCCAAAATCTAAGGTCCCAGCATACTCTGGAGCATGAGGGATTCAGTCATGTATCACGCCTACGAACATTACGTGATGAGCAATGTCGAGCTTTGGACTGAACGCGGACAGCGTCAAGGCGTCTCGGTTGAAGTCAAAGAAGGTCGGATTGTGAGCCTCAAGGCCGATCCGAGCACGGTGCCTCACGTGATCGATGGGCGCGGACTTTGCCTCATGCCCGCCGGTGTCGATCCTCAGGTCCACCTCCGAGTTCCCGGGCAGGCTCAGAAAGAAACGCCAGGAACTGGCCTACTCGCAGCCCTGCGTGGCGGAATCGGCGCAGTCTTGACGATGCCCAACACCAAACCCGTGATCGATAGCGTCGAAGTGTGCGAAGAGGCGGTCTTCGAACTCGAAGAAGCACAGAAGATGACTGGGGTTCGCGTCTATCTCACCGCCGCTCTCAGCCGCGGCCTGAAAGGGCAGGAAGCCAGTGATTATAAGGCCCTTGCTCGCTTTGGCGTCAAGGCATTTACCGACGATGGTCTCGGCGTCGTCGACGACGCGATCATGCATGCGGCTTTTGCAGCGAGTGTCGAGACCGGACTGCCGATTCTCCAGCACGCGGAGTTTCCCGGTCATGGTGCGGTTCTAGCGCCAGGTCCTCTGCAGGCGCGTTTAGGAATGCCGGCCTATCCCGCGAGCGCCGAAGCCGACATGGTGGCTCGCGATCTCAAAATCTTGAGTCAATATCCAGGTGCGCGCTACCACGTCCTGCATGTATCGGCGCGTGAAACCCTCGAACTCGTCGCCAAGGCCAAGGAGCAGGGTCTCCTCGTCACCTGCGAAGTGTCGCCGCATCACCTGTGGTTCTGTGCAGATGATATCAAGAGCGACGATAGCTCCTTCAAAATGAATCCTCCCCTGCGCAGCGCCCTGGATCGAAAGGCCTTACGCCAAGGCTTGCGCTCAGGCCTCATCGATTTTGTAGCGACCGATCACGCGCCGCACGAAAGCGAAGCGAAGTCCCCTAATTTCAAGACAGCGGCCTTTGGAACGACAGGTCTCGAGACGAGTCTGCGCGTGCTGCTCTCGCTGGTCGATGCCGGCGAGCTCGATGCCGCCCGTCTCGTTCAGATTTTTGCCAGTCGACCTGCGGAGTTTCTGGGAATCGCCGAGAGTTTTGGGGATATCACAGAACAGCGTGAACTCAAGGCCGTACTCGTCGATACCAAAGCGCGATCGACCATCACCGAGACCGATCTCTTCAGTCTGTCGAAGAATAATTGTTTTGTGGGGACGGAGCTGAGTGGGCGATTGGAAGCGGTGTTCTTCGGCGAGCGGGTATATCGCTTTACCTGAGCTGAGCACAGGACAAAAGAGCCTCGCTCCCGGAAATCCGGAAGCGAGGGTTTAGATTAAGAACAACGTCTCCAAGTAATCCCAAACTTCTGCACGATCTGACCGTCGATCGAATCATTGGCGATATAACCTTGGGCTGAGGGACGACTCATTTTCTGAGTGTTAGTCACGCCGATGCGCGTGTTGATATTCAAGGCGCGTTGAACATTGCAGATCGACCAGACTGCCGTTTCCAGACCTATCTTATCGTGATAGTTGAAGGGGCCTTCAAAGCCATTGTATCTGCCTTGCTGCAGCGATTTGAACGAGCCCTGCTTGCCCTGACCTTGGAAATAGTAAGACGTCTGATGACTGGCATCGACCCAGGCATCGAGGTCCATGTATCCGCGATAGTAAAAATCTGCGACTGAGAACTGCCAGCCGGCAGGCACGTCCAAAACCAGGGTGAGCATACAGTTCTTGGTTTGCTGCGAAGGCCGCGACCCTTGATAGACTTCTGCTGAGAATTCAGAAAAGGTCAGAGTAAAGGCATCTTCTTGATCGGATACGTTTTCAGCCACTGATCCCAGAGGGCATCCCGATCCGTTGTAGAGGATGTCTTTGATCTTAAGCGATTCCGATGGATGGAAAGGCGAACCATAAGCCGCAGCAGAAATGACCCAAGGCGCGATGAGAGCACAAGCAAAATTCAATTTCTTCATACCTAACCTCTTTCCCACTAAAGATGCGGAGCATTCCTAAGTTTTGTTTTACGTGAAGAAGCGATGATCGCCTATTTAGAAATCTTGAACGCCTTGGTGCTGAAGGCTTTGGTGGGATTTTGTGGAAGCGAAAAAGGGCTGGATGACAAGCGCCCTTGGCGTTTGTATCT
>CANJJY010000363.1 GCA_947474445.1 Oligoflexaceae bacterium | reverse complement strand
GATCCTCCTGCCGAGTGAAGATCGCCTTTCGATGTCGCGCGAATATGCAAAAGGCATCATCGCCTATGCGATGGGGGGCCGGGCTGCTGAGGAAATCGTCTTTGGGATCACCTCGACCGGTGCAGGCAATGATATTCAAAAGGCGACCGACATCGCCCGGAAGATGGTCTGCCAATGGGGAATGAGTGAAAAACTCGGTCCTATTGCTTGGGGAACCCCTGATCATGAGGTTTTCCTCGGTCGTGAATGGAACAGTCGTGAAACTTATTCGGAGCGAGTTCTGGAGGATATCGACAGCGAAGTGCGTCGGATCGTGATGGAAGGTTATGAGACGGCCATGCGCATCCTTCAAGAGAAGCGCATCGTGCTCGATAATATGTCGGATGCTCTGTTGATCCGCGAAACCTTAGAGTCGGGCGATATTGAAAAGATCATGCGCGGCGATTCTATCATCTCGGAAGATGAGCGGGAAAAGTATAAAGAGCGACTGCAAAGAGAGCGCCAAGCGCGCATGAGCACCAAGGTCGCTGCTCGCGTCCGTCCCGCAACTGACAAGGCAGATCATACGGCCGGCACAGGCCCCATTGAAGCTTTGCCCCTGGGGACATGAGGTTCCCCTATGAATCGCCGTTCTGCAGAAAGTCTCATCATGGGCGTGGTCAATATCACGCCAGATTCTTTCTCGGACGGCGGTGATTTTCTCGATCCTGGGCGGGCTGTGGCCCGCATCGAGCAGCTCTTTGATGAAGGAGCTGACATCGTCGATCTCGGGGCCGAGTCCTCGAGGCCCGGCGCACAAGCGGTCGATCTCGAAGAAGAATGGCGTCGACTGAAACCCATCCTTGAACGCCTCTCCCAGATCCCTTTGCCGACGCGAGCTTGGATAAGCCTCGACACCTATAAAGCTGATGTGATGGTGCGGGCCCTCGACTATAGGGTTCAAATCATCAATGACATCAAGGGTGAAGCTGACGCAAAAACCCTGCAGCTCATAGCGAACAAGGGCCTTACCTATCTCGCTATGCATATGCACCGGGATCCTCAGGCGATGCAAATAACGCCTCTCGATGGACCTGAAGCCCTCCGAGCGGTCGATGCCTTCTATCGGCAGACGCACGCGCGGCTTAAGAGTTTTGGTTTTTGTGATGAGCGAATTTGGCTTGACCCCGGCATAGGATTTGGGAAAACGGACCGCGCCAACCTATGGCTTTTTAAGCAGGCTTTGCAATTGGTCCCTCACTACGAAATCGTCCTTGGAATATCGCGGAAGTCTTTCATGGGACGAATTTTAGAGATCGATGATCCTCGGGATCGCGACCCGGCTTCAAAGATGCTAGAACTGAGCGGTCTCTTTGCTGGTGTTCGGGCCATACGGACTCATGATGTCCGTCGTTTGAAGAAGTTGCTTAATCTCTTGCAAGATTGTCCCTAAAGTATCTTGGTTGGTTCTTTGAACTAGAGGAGCGCTATGCCGGAGCTCTATCAAAAATTAGGGCATTGGGCTTTGGTTGACATCGCTATCATAGCGATGATCATCTATCGGCTCCTCTTGCTGATTCGCGGCACGCGAGCCATGCAAATGGTTCTCGGTATTTTGATGACCGTGGGCTTTGCATTTTTCATCTCTCAATTCTACCCTCTGACAACCTTGAAATGGCTGATGGACAAGTTCTACTCGTCTATCATCATTATCATCGTCATTCTCTTCCAAGAAGACATAAGGCGAGTCTTAAGCCGCATGGGGAAAAAGACAGTCTTCCCCGCGCAAGAGCAGGTATCGTCCCGCCAGATGCTGGACGAAATCAGCCGGGCCGCCGGCGGTCTCGCTGCCCGAAAAATCGGTGCTTTGATCGTGATCGAGCGCAATATCATTCTCAGTCGCTATGTTGATATCGGTATCCTAATCGATGCCAAAATCAGCAAGGAACTTTTGCTCTCTATCTTCCACCCGACGGCGCCCATTCATGACGGCGCGGTCATCATCCAACAGGGACGCTTGGCGGCAGCCGGTTGTTTTCTGCCGCTCACGCGAGACGAAGACGTCGATTCTAATTTTGGTACCCGGCATCGGGCGGCGATCGGGATCAGCCAAGAGACGGACGCCCTGGCCATAGCAGTGTCAGAGGAAAACTCAAGTATCTCGCTGATGGTCGATGGTAGCATCATGCGCAACCTTGACAGCAAAGACTTGCGCCAAGCTTTGAGAAAGCTCCTCGCCACTGAAGCTGACGATCTAGCGGAATCGACGAGCAATGGTAAGGGTGGGTGGATGGATCGTTTGCGTTCTCGACGGTCGAAGGGGGGCACATGATAAGGGCTCTCTTTGAGAAAATTTTGCGCCTTATTTTTCACAACCTCGGTTACAAACTACTGTCTATCCTGCTCGCCGTAATTGTTTGGGCCATTATTCAAGGCGAGCAAGTTCAAGAAGTGAGCGCCGAGATTCAAGTGAATATCCACGTTGCTCCCGGTTATGGGGTCCGCGGCGAACTTCAAAGAATCAAATCAGCCACCATCCGCGGTCCGCAGGCGTGGCTTCTCGAGGTCCCTAAGAAATTAGAGGCAGACGTCTACCTCGCAGCTGGAAGAGTGGGGCGCTATCCGATTCGCTTGAGCAAGGATTCTGTCAAAAATCTCAATGAGCGGCTCGAGCTCGTTATTCATGAGCCTTACCTTGATCTTTTTGTTGACCGCCTACTTGAAAGGCAGGTTCCCATCAAAGAATCATTGCATGGGACGCCAGCCGATGGATTCGTAATTGAGAAAGTTACCATCGATCCTAACGTGACCCTCGTTAAAGGCATCCGTACCGATGCGCTCAAACTGCGTTATGTTTTCACCGAGCCGATCGATGTTTCTGATCTCAAAGAAAGCCGCACGGTCGCGGCAAAGTTAGCGTCTCCTGGACTTGGAGCTGATGCACTAGCCGTCGAAAAGGTCCAGGTTCAGCTGACTATCGGTGAAAGTAAAATCAATAAAAGGTTTGGGATGATTCCTTTGGAGGTGGTCGGCGAAGGGCATCCGGCTTTCGTCAAGCCTCAATTTGTTTCTATCCTGGTGCAGTGCGTCCCCGGGGTCCTGAGTACTCTGAAAGCTTCCGATTTCAAAGCCTATGTCGAGGCGAAAGGATTAAGTCCTGGGCGCTACGAACGGGATATCAAGATCAAGTTGCCCCCCGATGTCGAACTGGTCGAGACGTTTCCAGAACGAGGAACCCTCACGATCGACAAAGCGCGCTAGCTTTGAGGTAGAGAAAGGGTTTTTTTTAGACAAGATATCGGCTAGTTTAGCCCTTCATATTCATCAGTCCAATGCGAGCGATATAGGCGAGGTCAAGCTGTGGGAAAATTTTTTGGCACGGACGGAATTCGAGGAAAAGCCAACGTTTCACCTATGTCACCCGATTTTGTACTGCGACTCGGGCAAGCGATTGGAACGTATTTTCGGAGTGCCTATCCCCATCCTCGCATCCTCATCGGTAAGGATACCCGGCGCAGTGGCTATATGCTCGAACAGGCGCTTTCTTCCGGCATTTGCAGCGTCGGCGTCGATGTCTTGTTTCTCGGTCCTCTGCCGACCCCTGGGATCGCTTATTTGACGAGAGGCATGCGCGCTTGCGCGGGAATCGTTATCTCGGCTTCCCATAATCCCTACGACGATAACGGTATTAAAATCTTCAGCGACAACGGCTATAAGCTACCTGATGAAATCGAAAACAAACTCGAAGACATGTTGATCGGCGAAATGGGGGCCGACAGTTTCCCCGTTGGCCTTGGGATCGGTCGAGCCAAACGGATCGATGATGCTGTAGGTCAATATGCTGTGTTTCTAAAGGAACAATTTCCGAAGCATCTCACTCTCGAAGGCCTGCGGATTGTCCTCGATTGCGCTAATGGTGCCGCTTATAAAGTGGCTCCTAAGGTCTTTGAGGAACTAGGCGCGGAAATTATCGTCACAGGTAACCAGCCGGATGGACGCAATATAAATCACCAGTGCGGGGCCCTTTATCCGCAGAATCTCATCGACGAAGTGAAGCTCTACAAAGCTGATCTAGGATTGGCTCTCGATGGCGATGCCGATCGTCTCATCGTCGTCGACCACACGGGTGAACTGGTCGACGGCGATCAAATACTTGCGATCTGCGCGGAAAATATGCGGCGAAATGACAAGCTTAAGAAGGCAACCGTCGTCGCGACCGTCATGAGCAACATGGGCCTTGAAATTGCATTACAGCGGATGGGAATTCGCTTGGTCAGGAGTCGCGTGGGCGATCGATATGTTGTCGATGAGATGAGAAAAGGCGGGTATAACCTCGGGGGCGAGCAATCAGGCCACCTTATTTTTTCTGATTGTAGTACCACTGGGGATGGAATTTTGGCTGCTTTGAATCTGCTCGAGGTGATGCTCACACGGGAAATGCCTTTGGCCGATCTGAAGAGCTGCATGGAAGTTCTGCCTCAAGTTCTCAAAAACGTCAGGGTTTTGCATAAAGCCCCCTTCGAATCGATGTCTGAAGTC
>CANJJY010000362.1 GCA_947474445.1 Oligoflexaceae bacterium | reverse complement strand
GTCGCCACCTGCTTTGGCAACTTGGGTTTCAGCCACCTTGGTAACGTTGCCGCTTTCGACATCGAGAGAAATCTGTTCCAGTTGGGCGAGAAGATTGAAATAGCGATTCTTGCCTTCTTTGCCATCTTTTTTAAGGTTTTCGCGCAAATCGCGCATGGCGGTGAAGACTTCGAGGAGAAGGCTGATGATGTTTTCAGTGATAGCTAATTTGTTCGAACGAACGAGATCGAAAACCGATTCTGCGTAGTGCATCAACTCAGGCAGGATTTTCAGCCCGACCATGGTCGAGCTGCCTTTCAAGTTGTGAAAGGCCCTGAACACTGAGTTGACGAGATTACTATTGCCCGGATCCGTTTCAAGATCGATGATCTTTTGTTCGAGGTCGGCGATCGTCTCTTCCAGCTCTTGAATGAAACTGCCCAGCAGATTCGGCGCCATTTCACCGTTATCGCTATTTTGCTCATCATCGCCGAAAAATTCCATGTCGCTCGCCTCGGTTACTTAATATCATTGAAATCGAAACGTACCGGGCCGTCCTTGGTCAATTGGGAACACGTTGCCTTATGCGACGTGCTTTTTCTTGGAATCGCCGATAGCCGAGACAGTGGCTGTTTCGCCGACGATACCTGTGTTGATCACTTCACCATGCTGGCTCACATCGAGGCCAGCACCTTCTTCACCAGCACTGACGCGCATATTGGAGAAGAGAGAGATACCCTTGATGATGACGAAAGTTCCAAGCGCTGAGAAGACTGCGACAGTCGCGGCACCAGCGAGGTTGGCATTCAAAGTTGCGAAGCTACCAGCCAACAGTCCGTCGGCTCCGGCTTCGTTAACAGCTTTGGAAGCGAATACACCAGTGAGGATGGTACCGAGGGTTCCACCGACACCGTGGCAAGCGAAAACATCGAGCGTATCGTCCAACTTGAACTTCTCTTTGACGGCGACAGCTGCAAAGTTACAGATCGAACCAGCCAAGAGACCGATGAGGAGTGCTGAACCGGTGCTGACGAAACCGCAAGCAGGCGTGATAGCAACGAGACCAGCGACGACGCCGATACCGAAACCAATGGCGCTTGGCTTACCCTTGAGAAGCGTATCGACGACAGTCCAAGCGAGACCAGCGCCTGCTGCACCGAGGAAAGTCGTAACGAAAGCTTGAGCTGCCAATCCGTTTGCTGCGAGAGCCGAGCCGGCGTTGAATCCGAACCAGCCGAACCAGAGAAGACCTGTTCCAAGGAGGATCATGCCAGCATCGTAGGGACGAGCTTCGACCTTGCCGAAATCACTGCGTTTGCCCAACATAAGAGTGGCAACCAAGGCTGAAAAACCAGCCGTCATGTGTACGACCATACCGCCAGCGAAATCGAGGCCACCCATGTTGCGGATCCAGCCGCCAACGCCCCAAACCCAGTGCGCGACAGGCGAGTAGACAAGGAGCGACCAGAGGGCTGAAAAAGCGATCCAGCTCTTGAAGTTGATGCGTTCTGCGATGGCACCAGTGATCAAGGCCGGAGTGATGATAGCAAACATGGCTTGGAAGGCCATAAAGAGAAGATGGGGAATGGTCGCGGAATAGTCAGGGTTTGGTGCTTGGCCAACTCCATTGAGGAAGGCCCAGCTGAGGCTACCGATAAAACCACTCTCTTTGCCAGAGAATGCCAAACTATAACCAGCGATGCACCAGACAACTCCGACCACCGAAAGAGCGATAAAGCTTTGGAACAAAGTCGATGTTACGTTTTTCGTGCGAACCATGCCGCCATAGAAGAAAGCTAGACCGGGCGTCATCAAGAGAACGAGAGCTGTTGCCATCAAGACCCAAGCCGTGTCACCGCTGTTGATCGTGGCCACTGCATCGGCAGCGTGGGCTTGTCCTGCCAGCACAAGCGAAGCGCCGACCCCTCCTAGACTGAGACCTGTTTTCATACTTTTCCTCACGTTGCACTCTCCTATGTATGCGTTTCTCGAAACTCAATGGTTAGCCGCCCCAAGCGCACAATGTCGCCGCGGAGCCCCTAGGTGCTGCCCGGCCCAAACAGTGACCTGACAACTAGGAGTTTATTCGGACAGCGGTTTAAAAAATTGAGGGGAAACGCTTGGCGGAAGGACAAAAATGTCATTTAATTCAATTAAATTGATAACTTAGATATTCATCTTTCTTGAGAAGAAAGGGGTGAGAATTGTCTAGGTAAGAAAGGTCAGATGGCCTCATTGAGCTAATGGTGAATACCTAGCCATTATTATGTATACCTGTATTCTAAAAACGGTCGCTCTTCCCTTCACATGGCATAGAATCGAAAGTCCCAGTTTAATTCTGCTGAATCAACCCGGGTCGAGGTCCATCGCAGATTCAGTAGATTGATACCTGCGATTGCATCGAACAAAACATCAATCTTACCGTCCTGTGCATTATTCGTCCCTATG
Organism: Oligoflexaceae bacterium; assembly: GCA_947474445.1. Lineage (GTDB taxonomy): Bacteria > Bdellovibrionota_B > Oligoflexia > Oligoflexales > Oligoflexaceae > Oligoflexus. Next base: position 2,098 of record CANJJY010000362.1, on the reverse strand, counting down.
CTCTGACCGTTCAGTATAACTTCAACAGAACTATCGGTCTTAATCGGATCAGAAAGCTCGATCCGCAGATGCGCTTTTTTCCCCAAAAATACCGATCCCGCATTACTGCCATCGAGGATCATCTGATAATATCCATTCACCAGACCCCAAGCCGCTTCGCCCTGTGGATAGAAGCGAACATCAAAGGCGTTCTTCGGATTGCCACGGAAGGGATTGCTTGGGTCGAGTCCGACCGATTCAGCCCAAAGCTTGATGACTTCTTCGTTATTCACCTCAGGGTTTCCATAGCTCACATCGCCTGTGGGCTCCGCAGGTTCAAAGGGCATCCAGATAAAATCCGGATGATCGCGCCGGGAATCCCCTATCCATTCGCCGCCGAGAATATGCCCTTCATCATCTAACTCTAAAATGTAATCGTAGGTTCGCGAGCTAAGATCAGCTGGCACCGTACCGGCGCCATCCAAGCCGAAGTTTGAAATACGATAGTTGACCGTCATGGCTACCTTATACCAGCTCACGGCCTTGGGATTGAAGACCCAACTGTCAATGGGCAAGCCGGTTGCGGCGACTGCCTGCGCCTCGGTAAAAGGACCTTCGGAGGAATAGCTGTAACTGTAAAGGGGATAATTCCAGACCGGCTCGTCTTGATTGTAATCAAAGATCAAGGGCTGTTTCATGCGCCCTAAGAAGTTGATCAGTGCGAGATGAAAGCTGCCTGGATTGACATCATCACAGTCGTCCATTACAAGCGGGTTGCTGCGCAGAGGAGGACGTTGATCCAACTCTGCACGACTCAAGGTGCAGCGATTGCCAGACAGAAACTTGGCTCGGGTATTCATGCTGATTTCCGACAGGAGCGCTCTGATATCGCCGGGCGTGAATTCGGTACAAGGTTCTACGCCTAGGGTGCATCCAGTCGGCCTCAGAACCTTGTTCTGAGGATTCACATAGCGAATCGAAGCGGCGGAAGTCCCGTTGCAGTGGCCATACCAATCAGGCTGCTGGTGATTGTGTTCTTTCATTTCCCATGCGGCGGCCTTTGATTCAGCATTATAGAATGCTTTATCATAGCGGGTCAGGGAATTGGCGAGATTTGTTCCACCGGTGCGCTCGGGATACCAAGAGTCGAGATAAGGCTTTCTCTCAGGAATACCTGAGCCGCTGCGAAACCGTTCCGATTCGGACCATAAAGTTGAATATTCATCCTGCCCGAACACACGCAGATAGAAATCCCGGATATCATCGAGTTTGAAGCGGTCCGTCGCATAGAGCACAGGACCGCTTTCTTGTTTGGTGGTCGCCCGAGCTTGAAGTTCAGGATTCGTCCACTTCCACTTGCATGCGGACATGGAGACCAGGCTCAGCAAAAGCGCGGATGACCAAGCTGAACGACTTAATAATATGTAAGAGAAAGTTCTCATCATCGTGGCTTCCGTCTTAAATGAACCCAGTGAATGGGGGGGGTAGGACTTGCACAAGGTCAGACCTTTTATAAGCCAATTATACTGGACCTCACCGAAGCGGCATACACCCACACTCCGTGAATGGTCGAATCGAGGAGGCTAAAAACCAGTTCAGTGCCCTCTATCCTTTCACTTTCGCGCTGCATTCCTCAACTTTAAGGCAAAACCTCAATTTCACGGCCCTTTACATTTGTCTCCAGGTGCCGAAACCTTCCCCATGGAGGTGAGGCATGCGCGTGGGTTGGAAATCGAAGATAAGCCCTGTTCGAGCCGAACTAGCAAAATCTCTCAAGGAATTTAAGGCGAAGGGCTCCATCCTCGTCGTCGATGATAACGACGATACGATCGAGGTCACGCGCCGAGCGATTGAAAAGTTCACAGGTTTTCAGGTGCTCACCGCCACGAATGGTAAAGATGCTCTCGCCATCATGGACGAACAAGTCGTCGATGTCGTTGTTTTGGATTTTATGATGCCGGATATGAACGGGAGCGAGTGCTATGAATCCATTCGCCAGAAAGATGTCCATACGCCCGTCATTTTTTTGACGGGCTATCCCAATGCTGCTAAGAAAAGGGAACAACTGGCGCTTGGTGCCTTTGATTATCTCTCCAAACCAGTTCGGGCACGCGATTTG
>CANJJY010000361.1 GCA_947474445.1 Oligoflexaceae bacterium | reverse complement strand
TACACACTGAGGTTTTATTGATGAATGACGAACTACTCGCTTATCTGGAACAAAACTTCCGACCCCATCCCTGGCACGGCATACCGGTGTGGAGCAAGGAAGATCCCTACATAAATGTCTATATAGAGATTGTGCCTTCCGATACCGTCAAGTACGAATTAGATAAGAGCTCGGGCTACCTCAGCATCGATCGCCCGCAAAAGTTTTCCAATATCATTCCTTTCCTCTATGGTTTTGTGCCACGCACTTACTGCGACTCGCGCATCGCCTCCGCCGCGGCCGAGAAAACGGCTATGGTTCAAGTGATAGGCGATCATGATCCTCTCGATATTTGCGTATTGACTGAACGCCCCATAACCCATGGGGATCTTTTGCTCAAAGCGAAACCGATCGGAGGATTATTGATGATCGATCGCGGCGAGGCTGATGACAAAATCATAGCTGTCTTGAAAGATGATCCGATCTACGGTGAACTCAACGATATCAGTGAAATCCCGCCTAAGATTCTCGCGCGGATGCGGCATTATTTTCTTACTTATAAGGATTTTCCAGACGAGGGCGAAAGGAAAATCAAAATTCCAGCTATTTATGGCCAGAAAGAAGCCCTTCGCATCATCGACCTGGCGTCCACAGATTATCTGGCTGCGTTTCCACCAAAAGTCTTTTCCGCGAAATAGAAGAGCATCCCATCGTTTGAGTTGCCCGACTCGGTTCGGGCGCTTCATTTTTTGACCTCACCTCATTTCATACCGCACAGACATTTTCTATCCTTCTTGAAAAACTAACATCGAGTGCCACGACTAGTGCGAAATGACTAGCCTTTGCTTGTCTATAGAGCAGCCGAATTCTTGATGAATTCGAAATGATTCAAATTTATTTAAAGTCGTTTATAAAAACACCGAATCTTGAATACGTGGCTTCTAGCAAAGAGTCGGATGCAGATAGTGTGGTGAGGCAACTCGCAAAGCTGCCCCCCCCCCCTTAGATGACAAAAAATGAACGCAAGTAAAATTTGGGTTATTTCTTTAACCTCGGGTGCGAATCTTATGAAACGGCATGGACTACATTTTAAAGATCAAAAGGGTGATGCTTCACTGCTGGTGACCTTGCTCCTCGGCCTGAGCGTGAGTGGGGTGGTCTACTATAACCTCGACCACGTGAATCAACAGCAGAAAGCCCAAAACATCCAGAGGCAAAAGGATCGCACCGAAACGCGGGGTATATCAGGCCTCTCGCAAGCGACGGCCTTGTTGCAGTTCCGAGGAAGCGCGCCGCAGGCGGATGATCCTAATGGTTTGCCTTATATCTATCCTGATCCTTACCTTGGCTATGCGACGATGGGGGTTACACGCCCTCATCCCACGGTTGAGACCTGGAATTATAGCCAGAAGACGCTCAATATTCTCAGTCCCAGCGATGGCAGTCTCAACGGAGATGCCTTCGCAAGCCTAGTTGGCAATGGGGCCCGCCCCAACTTCGGCTCGCGCTCACAGATCAAATTTTTGAATCCCATCTATGACAGTACGCATCCGAATTTAATCAAGTCCTATCAAACGGAAGTTACCGCGACTAGTGCCAGCGGACAGCCGTCTCGATTGAGAGCGTCTCTTCCTGTCCCGCCCATGGCGCCACCCAAGTGTATTTTGCGATCAGCTACGGGTGATACTGAGTTTCAGCCCAATTCACCTATGGATCTGCAGCTCATTGTATCAGGAGTTTCGACCGAGGCTCTCATCCCTGATACAACGGCTGCGCTGGCTCACCCTGATGATCTTTCGAACTATAATCTTGTCAATATCTCCGAAAAGGCCAATTCCGTCGTGAAGATGAATCATCTCGTCCATTCATGGACAGTCATGGCGCCCAGACCTTTGGTGGCGGTTGATGGAACGGAAAAGGTCAAGTTTACCGTGACAGCCTTCCTTCGCTCGATTGATAACAATTCATGGGGCAATATCTCCTGTGCGATGGACTATTGGGTCACAGCACCTGCGACCTGCAAGCTCTGGGTCGACAAGTCATCAGTCCCGCCAGGAGAATGCGTCGATATCAAAGCCGATTCTTTCGGTCCCGTCGTGGCGGGAAGTCTCGTCTTGACTGCCACCGATAGCGGTAACAAATCAGTCGGAGGTATTTCGCAAACTGGCTCTAAGAGCGGAAGATTCTGTACCCCTAATTCAACATTTGTTCCCGAAGTCACCGTTCCTGCTAAAACAGCCTCCACCTATGCATCGATGACGGCAGGCTACCTCCAAATCCATTTGGAGGCTATTAAAAACGCGCTCGATGATCATCGGGAAATGGTTAAGACGACGTTTGCCGCTCAACCTGACCTCAAGGATTTGACCATACGTGAAGTCAACGCCCTGGCAAATCTGTCAAACACTCAAATCGATGAAATTGATACCTTAAATTTTTCCTCGATATCTGGATTCAGTGGCTTGAATTCTAAAGAGATCGATGCGCTCAGAACAGTGCCAACTGCCACCATCAAAGCCTTGAATATCAACAAGCTGAATACGATCAAGGTTTTGCAGTCTTTGAATAAGCCTCAGATTTCCCAGTTGGATTCGATCGAGGCCTCTAGTCCTCTGTACTTTTCTTCGTACATTGCTAAGACGATAGCGGACCTGAATACCTCAATCGACTATGTAATTCGAGGCCAGATCAGCAGCACGGAATCTGCGGCAAAATCGAGCTGCTTGGTCCATGTCACAGCAGGAACCAATGACTGCCCCTTTTATGGACCGAACTTCCCCAATTATTGTGTGAATCGCCCCCTGCACGTGGCTAACTCCGATGGTACCGAATCCTGGCAAAATGTGGACTTCTGTCCGACTGATCCAGCCTATGAGGTAGCCGGGGTTGCCACTTCGCCCACCACTGTAACGCCCTGTCCTCCCGATGCTCGCTGTTACGCGCTGGGCCAGTTTGGAGGACGCACTCCTTTCGTTACGGTTCAACCGGCGAAGGCCTCCACCTGCGATGCGACGATGTCCTTGCGTTTGGATCTCGGCTGCTTTGCCTTCGACACTAAAATTCGCATGGCTGATGGCAGCGATCGATCCATCCAACTGCTCAAAGATGGGGATCTCATATTCAATCCCCTAACGCATCAAAAAATGCCTATCAAGAGGATCATATCGGGTCCAGAAGCCCTGACTTTGCTGAGAATCCAGACCTCTAAAGGAGAAGTGCGCGTCACGCGCCAGCATCCCATGCTCACCAAGCAAGGTCTCATAGCTGCTAGCCTTCTTAAAGTTGGCGATGAAATCACTGATGGTTTGGAGAGTTTCACCCTTATCACAGCCATCGAACAGGAAGCAGAACCTCCGCGTTTGACTGTCTGGAATTTTGAAATCAATACGAGCTCACAGGAGCAACGTGATCACGCTGTCCTCGCCAACGGCATCGTCACTGGCGACCTCTATCTGCAGGAAAAGTTGGCAGCGAAGCAGAGTCGATGGAGCAGAGTTAACCCATGAAACTAGGCATCAATACATTCATAAAGCCCTTCAGCTCAACTTCCGAAGCTGGCATGACCTTGACTTCAGTCTTGGTGTCCCTAGCGGTACTCGGAGTGTTTGTCGTGATGTCGAGCCAGAGCTTTAAGAATCTCCAGAGCGCAGCACGACGGGTTGAAGCATCGTCGGCCGTGCGAGATATCGAGAGCTTGACGATACAAGCCCTTTCGGACAGATTTAAATCCTACGTACTGGTTGACCGATGCACTACGGCACCCTCTTTATATTTTTCTAATATTAGTCTCGGAGAAATGGGGTCGCTCTCGATGTCTCCGATCGTGTTCCGCAATCGCAAGGGGTCTGCGACCGAGGCGCCCCCGGAGGCTCACAAGGATTTAGCGCGCTGCTCTTCAACCCCATTTTCACGAGCGCCCACGCTTACGGGGACAGCCACTTTTTACGCTTGCTTCAATGTCACGACTAATGCCACGGCAGCGGCGCAGGCAGCCGCTGGAACCTTTGCGGCGAATCGCGGCGCCTTTGTCGAATTTTTTGTGAATCTCAGAGACCTTAGAACCGATAGCCTAGTCCCCTGTAACCTAATCTCAGGCAAAGGCTATGGTTTGGAATCGTTTTATTACATGCACTGGGCGACTCAGACTCCGACAAGCGTCATCTACGATAGCAAGATAGGAACGATCAATGCGGCCCTTTGATGGTCATGATTCAGGCATGACGATTACAGAGATGATGATCTCTTTGGGGATCTCCCTCGTCGCTCTGTCGGGTGGCATGGCGCTTTGGACGAAATATGAGAAGGCGACGACGCTACAGCGGGCGATGCAATCGAGCAAGAAGGAGGAATCTGAGCTGACCTTGACCCTGCGCAAAATATGGGACTATAGGCGACGGGATAATGAGCCTGGTGTCCCGAGCACAGGATTTTACTTGCAGTATCTCGATGGCACCACTTGTACCACGAACTGCCCTCAGCTCGTCGCTTGGGTTAAACGTACCTTCAATGGAGCGTTGGTGACCGACCAGGTCACTGTTCGCAACTCGTGCTTGTCCATCGCTTCAAC
>CANJJY010000360.1 GCA_947474445.1 Oligoflexaceae bacterium | reverse complement strand
CTGCAGAAGTGGCGCCAAAGCTTGAGAGAGGTGCAGGAGTCATCACCTTTTGCATTTCCTACTCCCACCTTGGTGCGACGCCGCTCGAAGATTACCGGGGGGAAAAAGAATTTCGACAAAGCTCCGTACTTTCGTTTCTCTAAGAGACTTTGGGCTCGGCAGCGATCAACCTAAGAAAGCCCTTATTTTTCTCTTATAAAATACATTTTCTCTATTCATTATCAGCCTCACAAAAAGGCTTCCAGCTTGATTTTGACTCTTAATGAATGACTCGTTGGAAGTGAAAAGCAAATTTATGAGAATTCGGGTCGGGTACCCTGGCGACAAAGGGGGCAAGAAGATAATTTAGGGAAGTGCAGAAAGCGCACCCAAATCTCAGGGGTGATAATCGCAATGTGTAAGATTAAAAAAGTTTTGGCGCGGTTCGCGCCTCGCTGCGGATAGTGATAACGCTGGGAGTCTTAGTGCAAGAGACCTCGTGCGATTTTTTGAATTTTATGTCTCTGCCTGATGTGCAAATCTACAAGTCCCAGAGTTATGTTCTTCATGTAGATTTTGTTTTGTTCGTTAGTATGTTGGCTACAGTAAATTGTTCAAGGTTAAGGATTTGTGCGATCTTTTCGACATCTATTCCTTGATGAGAAAGTATGTAAACAACGTCTTCAAGAGCCTGCTGTCTGCCTTTTTCTATGCCTTCCTCTAAGCCTTTCCGTTTGCCTATTTCAATCCCCTTCTCAATCCCCTTTTTGAGGCCAATTTCCTCACCTTCACTGCGAGCTATGCCAATACTTGAATCATAGTTTCGCCGGGCATCTTCTCTCAGCTGAGCTAAGCGACGAGCTTCGGGGTCGTTTGATACGGCCTCGAGCTGTTCCTTTGTTTTTTTGAAAATCGGATCGGTCATGATGAGCTCCTGAAGATCGGCAGCCTCGGGATTAAGCAAGAAACGTCGCCAAATCGTTAGCTGCTCATGAGCCGGCGCCCCTGATTCCGACGCCTCGTCTTCGGCCGATGGTAGCTTTGGAAGCTCCACGAAGTCCAGGCGAAGGTGAGGATGGGTATAGCTTGCGAGTTGGAGGTGTTGGAGCATAAAGACGTGGTGGAAGTGTAGGGGTATGTCCGGGAACTGCTCAAAATTAAGGATAAATATCACTGTCGTTGGCTTCAGGGTTCGATAATCTTCACCTCGCTGGAGCTGATTCGCATAGATTCTTGCCCAGTAGTAGAGCGCTCGAAGCCAAATATTCTTGGTATCGACGACCTGCATCTCGACGTCAATCAGGGAGCCATCCGTCAATTCGACCAAGATGTCGAGGATAATACCTTTTTCAGCCGCTTCGTTTTTTGGGATTTCAGGGTTTTTAATCGTGGCAATCTTGATCTTATTTGCCGGTTTAAGGACAGCTTTCAAGAGTGCCGTGAGACTTTCTTGAGAATTAGGGGCGGCAAACAGCATCTTGAAGACGATATCGTTGCTAGGCTGGAGTAAAGTGAGAGGCATGGGAGCTCCTGCTAGAGGGAGTAGAGGGCTTGCATATAGCAAGAAGCTCGCGATCAGGACGAGAGACATCTTATCCTGTTTGCATGTATACGGCGGAATGCGCGTCGCTATTTTGGAGAAGGAAGTGCTTGCCGCAATCTTGATTGGTTTTGTGTACCGGCAGAGTAGAGCAGATCGCGATGATTTTTTAGAGAATCATTGGGACCATATTAAAAAATCATTTAAAGACCAATTTGATATGGTGACTGCTACGGTTTCCAGTCCCGTAGCAACTCCCTTTGACTTTGATTCACTGATCACCCTCAGCCCGTCGGAATTGATAGAAAAATTGATCGCCTTGATTCCTCCTAGGAGGAGCCCCCTCGCTCACTATAGTGGTGTGTTCGAGCCAAACTTCATGCTGATTGATGAGACTATTCTTTGCCCTGGCAAGCGGAAGGACACAGTGTCCAGGAGTATGTGTGGAGCCAAGTCCAAAAATGCAAAGGTAGGCGATGGGTACCGGGCTCGGCTCTTACGCAGAGTTTTCTCCATTGATGTTTCACGCTGTCCGCACTGTGGTGCTGAATTACTCATGCGCGCTCGCCACAAATGGCAAGAGATTCGCCTTCTTTCTGTGCATAAAAATTCATTTACATTAACTTACTGCCCAAGAAACTTAGCAAGCCAATCATCAGCAGGCACGAGACCGCCGAGGCTCTGCTTTGATTTTTTGGGCGTAAATTTCATTGGTTTAGACTCCCAGGCCTTCAACAAGTTTTATTTTAATTGGATGGTTGTTTAAATTCAGAAGTTGGAACCTAAACTACCCAAATTTTTCCTAAAAAGAGATGCTATGTCTGCCATTTTTCAAAATTGTGGGGAATCCAGCTGCCTCTAAGAACCTGCAATTTGTAGAAAGTTCAATAGAGCCTGCGCAAGAAGAATTGTGCCTAAATTTCTGAGCAGAATCGGTGCAACTATACAAATAACTCCGAAGAAGCCGACAGCAGGGACAACAGCCGGATCATTCACCTACCCAGCGAGTTCTGCAAATTCTTTGAGGGCCTTGGCGTGGATCTCAAAACTTCTTTGGACCGAAGCAAGAGGCACCCATCCGCGAAGTGCCCCTGAAAAGCACTCGTAGGTCACATACGCAGAATGGACAAAGCTGATGCCGCGTTGCTTGAGGATGCGGACATTCAATTCCGAGCCGCGGCGCCGCAGATTGTCCAGGCACACAATGCGTGCCGACGGCAGCGTCTCGCGATAAAGATAGGCTAAGGATGATCCGACGAATCCTGCTCCACCCGTGATCAGTATCTTCAAATCTCGTATCCTCATGGATAATTAGCCAGGGCCATGTTCTTGCAAAACTACACAATTTTCTGTAGAGAGTTTATTATCTTGTCAATTTTCGCAGGGGCGGGTCGATTGCAGGCGCTTTGACATCGACATGGTGACAGCTTGAATATGCGGTAGGCGAAAACTTTCCGAACCAGCCCTGCTTGGCTCTGAAAAGTCCAAAAAATCAGTGAGGATCACCGCCGTATGGCAAGTTCAGACAGTCCATTTTTCAATGAAAATCGGCAGCGGCTGGCCTTGGGATTTTTGGCTGCCCTCAGTGTCTTTGTTCTGTTCAAGCTTTGCTTTCATTTCCCATTTATTGCCGATGATTATGTGTATTTGGCTCGGATGGAGCGTGGGGACTTTGCCTTGAATATCTTCGGCACTTACTGGGCTCGCGTCCCCTTGTGGTGCCTCGCGACGTGGGCCACATTTGCCAGTCACATGGCTTACGCCGAAAACTTCGCTTATCCGGCAGTGTTTGCAGCCAATGCGCTGTGCCTTATCACCATCGCTTGGGAATTGAAAAAGCGCCTGCATCCGGAAACCCCGGTGGCTTGGACCTTCATCGCGCTGACGATCATCTATGCATTTTTCCCGAATGACCATGAGGTCTTGTATTGGCCGACGGATTGGGCCTATGTCGGAGGTTTGCCCTGCCTGATCTGGGCCTGGAAAACTCAGAATCGCATCGGGAAAATTCTGATTTATACGGCGGCATTCTGTTTCGGCGAAATGCACATCATGCCAGCTCTGGCCTTGGAGCTGGTGCCATTTCTATTCGTTCCAGCAGGGCAAGCGGACCTTTGGCTGCTGATCGATTGGCGCAAGAATCCAGCTTCCGCCGAGCTTAAACTCAGAAGGAGCCTGCTCCTGGGAACCCTCGTTCGCTGGATGGCCTCGGTCGGCCTCTTTCTGGGCCTGCGTTGGGGCATGTCCCAGGCTTTCGGCGCCTATGTCCATCTCACTGGCTTCAATCCCTTGAATTTCCCGAAGCAGCTTGAGCACATGCTGAATCATTTCTTGGTACTCTCCTTCTACAAAGATTTCTGGCCTCCTACTTTATTGTACTGGATCGGCGCCCTCCTGATCGTGACCAAGGCTAGGAAAAGCAGTGGCCTGACAAGCCGCGATGGGGTGAATGCCGGGCTCTTCATCCTGATCTCGGGCGCTATCGTGTTCGCCATGGGCTATTTCACGACGCGCGCTCTCTATGGAGCCAGCGTCTGCATCAACGCGTTGCTGATCGTGCAGCTGGACCATTGTCTGCAATTCCTCGATCGGCGCTGGCAGAGAACTGCCTTGATCCTGATCGCTTTGGGATTTTTCGGCCATACTCTCTTTATCTTTGATTTGAACAACAGCAACCACGCGATCATGCAGGAAAAAGAACGAACGCTTTTAGCGGCGATGGAGAGCTGCCAGGAACCTTGCCAGGTCCCGGTGGACAGCATTCCGCAGGGTCTCAAACGAGGCTGGGTCATGCACTCGGATTATGCCAAATCCTTTGCTGAATGGGTCAAACTGCGGCATAGCATCGTCAAGCAGGTCGAATTTACTCAAGTCGTCGGCCTTTCCCAGAAGAAAGATCAAAAATATACTCGCTGATAAACTGTTAGGGTTTCACATCATCTGAGTTCAGAGCCGGGTTTAAAATTATCTTTTGCTCGCGATCCATAAATGACGAGCTCTTCTATCAAAGGATGACCGGCACAAACCTGGCG
>CANJJY010000359.1 GCA_947474445.1 Oligoflexaceae bacterium | reverse complement strand
GAATTGGTCGTTAAAATGCGACGGGTTTCCCCGAAGCCTTTAGCTGAAAAAGTAAAGGCAAAGACAAAGGCGCAGGCAGGCAAACCTGTTTCAAGCTCGGCGCCAGTCGTGCCGCCTACACCAAAGCGGGCTGGTTCCAAAAAACCAAAAACCCGCTAAAGCTCTATTAAGTCCGGTAAGGAAGAGCTCCCAGATAATCCGCCTTACCGACATCAACCCCATTGTGTCTTAAAATGGCATAAGCAGTCGTCACATGAAAATAGAAGTTAGGAACGACATGCTGGCTGACATACTCGGCTCCGGAGAGTGATTTTCCCTGCCATCGAGGCTGCGTAATGCGCACGCTTTCTTTATTTTGAAGTTCTTCCGCATGAAACGATTGCAGAAAAGTAATCGTCTTGGCGATACGCGTTTTCAATTCCGCGACGGTTTTTTCGCTGTCTTCAAAAGCAGGAGCTTCCTTACCAGTGAGTCTTGCTGGGCAGAACTTGGCTGTGTCACAAGCAATCTGGACCTGACGAATAAAATTGAATTGATCGGGGGCTAGACGCGACTCGAGCAGAACGTTGACGTCAAACTTTTTGGAATCGGCATAGGCCGAAGCCTTGTCAAGAATGGCTGACAGATTGTTCAAGACTTTTGCAAACTGAACATTGGTCCAATCGTAGAGCATAGATACATCCTTGCGGTCACATGACCTGGCTCATCGCGCCGATAACCGCTGCAGACATCGCGCAAGGGGCCAGGAACTAAGTTTACAAAATCAACTCCTCACACTTACATAGAATCACCGGAAACTTCTGCAAAAAAATGAATTGCTTTTCATCTTTCAAATCTTGCAATGCGGGGACTACTCTGAGGGAGTGGTAACTGTCTTGTCCTGACCTCATGGACCCACTTCACTGACACTTGTTCCCCCTGTTTTCAAGAAAAGGAGCATTGATCATGGGACTGAAGTTAGAAGAGAACAAAGGCTATCCCCTCGAGAAGCAGTTTCGTTCGTGGCGCGATATTGCCAAAGAACCCATTAGCAAGTTGGATTCTGATGCATTTTCTCGTGTCCGCATCGTTTTATTGAATGGCATAGAATTGGAAGCGATTCGCTTTTCACATGCCTGCTCGCGGATGAACCGCGATCTACAAAGAAACCTTGCTTTGATTCGCCGCGTGGAACAGCAGCAAGCGACTACCATCAACTGGCTCCTGCCGGCCGATCAATCACCGCTCGAAACGACCATCGCCTATGAGCAAGTAGCCATCGAAGTCACAGCCGCGATAGCACAGCAAGAGCCCAATGCCTACCTCGCGCAAGCCTATCGCTTTGGGCTCTTAGAAGATTTCGATCACATGTACCGCTATTCAGCTCTGATGGATCGATTGGAAGGCAAAGATGCCAACAACATCTTACAAAGTTACACCGATATTCTGCCGGGTCGGCCGACGATGGTCGAACATCGCCATCCCTTCGATGATCTGCGCACGCCCTACGATCGCAAGCACGCGGATCCGATTACTAAGCTCAATGCGCTCATGATCATGTCCGCTGAATTCCAGACTCACGACTACTACATGAACGTAGGTCCACTCTTTGCCGACCCCTTGGCTCGGGCGCTCTATGCAGAAATCGCCTCCATTGAAGAGCAGCACGTCACGCAATATGAATCCCTGAGTGATCCCGAGGAAACTTGGATGGAAAAGTGGATGCTCCACGAAGCGATGGAGGTCTATAGCTATTACAGCTGCGTCGAGTCGGAAAGCGATCCTCGCCTGAAAGCCATCGGGGAGAATTTCCTTGATTTTGAATTAGGACACTTGCAGGTGGTCATGGATCTTTTTAAGAAGATAGAACGGCGTGATCCCATGGAAATTTTGCCCACGCAGTTCCCTAAACCCGTAAGCTTTGCGAGCCAACGAGAGTTTGTTCGCCATACCTTGGCCCAGGAAGTCAACATGAGCGCAGACGGCCCCCTTTTCATCGATCGCAAGCAAGAAAACGATCGCACCCTCCTCTATCGACAGGAGGTGAACGCGTCCGGTTCACCTTCCGAGCAAGTGGCCAGTGAATATCGTTGGGCTCCCGGCACCGAACTCACTCAGAAGCGCATAGCAATGTGAAAGGATTTCATCATGACTCATCAAGATCCCGGTCTCGGCCGCAATCGCACGGGTATGCAGATGTCGCCTTTGCTTTCCAAAGAGATGATGCAAAATCTAAATACTTTTCCCTGGGACGCTCAAACGATGAGCGTTGAAGACCCTGAAAAACTTGAAATGGACTATCTTCAAACGGCTCATCCGATCGGTTCCATCCCCGTCCCCCTGACTCTCAAAGGGATGGCCATGAGTGGCATCGACAAGTTGAAAGGAGCTCGCCCCGAGATCTTTATCGACAAGCTTGGCGAGAGGATGGCCTTCGAGCGACAGGGCGTAAGGCTTTACGAAGCTCTGCTCCGTAAATGTTCCGCGGGATCGAGTTCCCCGGCACCTGTTCCCGTCGAAAGACTCGAATTGATCAGGCAAAACGAACTCGAGCACATGTTCTTAATCAAAGCGACCCTCGAAAATTTCGGTGCGGATCCAACCGCGCAAACGCCATCCGCCGATGTCGTTGCGGTGGCGAGTATGGGTTTACTCCAAGTCATTACCGATCCCCGCACGAGCATCAGACATTCGATCGAAGCGATTCAAGTCGCCGAACTCACTGATCGAGACGGCTGGAACCTTCTCATCGAGCTAGCCGATGCTCTGGGCGAAGACAAGTTGATCGCACCTTTTCAAAAGGCCTTGCAAGAAGAAGATCAACATGTTCATGAGGTTCGAACGTGGCTGAAGAATTTGACTCTGATGGAGGCAGGGGTCAGCGCAGCGGCCACATTCTAAGGAAAGGAGGGGGGGAGTCTAGGCGCGACGTCTGGGCGATGGTGTAACAAAATGCAGGTTAACGCCGCGGACACCGATGATCCCCGTTTCAAGCGGGGAATCGGTGGCTGCAAAATTCTTTTCGCCGAGGACCCAATCACAAGCGAACTGGCGACAGACAGCCGGTCGCACTTCATAGATGCTGCATCCTCGAGGTCCCAGATAGACGCAAGGAACGCCCGCATCCTTCGCTAAATCCTCGCCCGTATCCAGACGCGTGGAATAGCCTGGTTTAGATTCGATTTCCAAACGAATGCAGCACTGGGTACACGCCCCGCAGCTTCGACCTTTGCGCGGCTGTCCTTCGCCTGTCGTTCTTTGCCTCGTCTTTTCCATGTTTCAGCTCTTTGTCAAAGTCCGCCGGCTCTCTTCCCTTTATTTTATCAGGAAGTGAGTCTGCAGAAATTGCCTAGCCGGAAGCGGAAGGACAGTGGGCAGCCGCGCTTTGTCAGTGCTTGTAGGCTCCGGGTCGCAGCCGACGCAAGTACTCACTGATTTGCTTTTCACTGCCTTGGTCGGAGGGATTGTAAAATATTTTGCCGCGCAAGGCATCGGGGACGTTGCTCACCCTTGCCGCGACGCCGGGATCATCATGAGCGTAAACGTAATCTTTCCCATGACCTTGTTCCTTGAGAAAACGACTGGGAGCGTTGCGAAGATGAAGAGGGACAGGAAGGTCTCCGCTTGCTTCGACAGCGGCCATCGCTTCTCCTATTCCCAAATAGCTCCGATTGGATTTGGGACTGGAAGCCAAATAGGTCGTTGCTTGCGCTAAGAGGATGCGAGCCTCAGGCATGCCGATCTCGCGAACGGCACCCATCGCAGCTTGTGCGACCACCAGTGCCGTTGGGTGAGCATTGCCGATATCTTCACTCGCAGCGATCACGAGCCGCCTGGCAATAAAAACCGGATCTTCGCCGCCATGAAGCATGCGGGCGAGATAATACAAGGCCCCATCGGGATCACTCGCCCTGATGCATTTGATGAAAGCAGAAATAATGTCGTAATGAAAATCTCCAGCCTTATCAAAATGTCGTGCAATAAGCGTCAAAAGCGGCCGAGCGCTAGCTAAAGATAATTCCGCATCTGGACTTCCGACCTGCAGGATGGCTTCCAGTAGGTTGAGTGCGGCACGTCCATCTCCATCAGCCGCCTGGGCCAAAGCTTGGCTGAGGTCCTCGGCGAGGACTCGGTTTTGATCGCGAGCCACGCGCTGGAGGAGCTCTTTCAATTTTTCAGGGGCGAGCTTGCGAAAAGGAATCGTCAAGCTGCGCGAGAGTAAAGCATTATTCACACTAAAAGACGGATTCTCACTGGTTGCGCCGATCAACTTGATATCGCCGGCTTCGACGGCGGGCAAAAGACAGTCCTGCTGATTGCGATTGAGGCGATGGATCTCGTCGAGAAAGAGAATTTCCGACTTGAGACCCAACTTCTTTCCATCGCGGGATTGCGCAATGACTTCTCTGATATCTTTTACGCCCGCTTCAACGGCCGACAACTCCGTCACCGCGCGATCAACTATTTTGCCGATCAAGCGAGCGAGGGATGTTTTGCCTGTTCCCGGAGGTCCCCAGAAGAGGAGCGCGTGAAAGTGATCGCTGTGGACGAGCTGCCAAAGAGGACTCTTTGGGTTCCAGATGCTTTCT
>CANJJY010000358.1 GCA_947474445.1 Oligoflexaceae bacterium | reverse complement strand
TGTTGTCCTTTGCGCGAGAGAAGCTTGGCCTTCAGCTGCAGACCCCTATTGTTGTCCGGCGAGTTTCGCAGAGCATCAGCTACATAGCGTTCGGCTTTTTCGTCTTTAGAAAGAGCCATCATGACTTCGGCGCCGGACAGCAGGGCGCGAGTCTGGTAAGGGCCCGGAGCAAAGAGTTCATCGGTGAACATCTTGAGCGCTTCCATGGGGTGGCCCTCGAGATGATACATTTCGATTTTACGGAGCTGGCTTTCGCGAGGATGAAGATTTGACTCAAATTTGATAATGGAACTGATCATGTCTTTGGCAGCTTGCCGATCGAAAGGCATAGCGAGGATGTCTTTAAATCCCAGCTCTTTGGTCAGATTCACATCGTCAGGGGCCATTCGTTTCGAGTAGATCACACAGGGAACAAACCGTCTCTTGCGCTTGGAACGAGCTTTTTGAACAAAGATTGTACCGGGCATCCCTCTGAGTTCCCAGGCGACGATGAAAAACTGAATATGATTCTTGTCCGCCTGAATCAAAGCTTCATCGCCAGTTGGCGCAACCGTAATATTCGAGAAACCGAGCTCTTTGAGAAGCATCTCAAAAAACAAAGCGTTACCAGTGTTGTCATCGACAATGAGAAAGCGATCGATACTCATAGGGATCCCTCGGTTCATCGACTCTTATTATCGACTAGTGAGGGAGGAACCTGAGTGTATCGCAGAGATCTCACTAAAATGTATGAAATTAGATCGATCGGCATGTTTCAGGTCTAGGTTGATGTCGAAGGCGAGCCAGACTGGGTTTGAGGGATGACTAAGGGCTTTTTCATCCTTTTTAGCGCCAGGTAAGGGAAAATCCCTGTAAGATTCAAAAACAATTGCGAAAGTAGAAACAGATTAAAGACGTTGGCGCCGTGGTGCAGGCCAATCATGACGAAGAGACGATCAAAAGCTACATGCCCCACTCCCAGTCCTCCTGGCGTCAAAGGTACAGCAGTAGTAAGGATCCCTATGGGAAAAATGGTCGCGATCTGGCCGAAAGAAGGGGGGGGCGTTGTCGCCAAAACGATGCACGTAATGAAGTAAAAGAGGAGAAGACTCGACACTTGGATGAGAAGTGAATAGAGCAGCGCCCGCACGATAGCTGTTCGAGCATAGCGATATGTGCGTAAGGCGCTGTACAATTTCTCGATTAGACTGAAACCAGCGATAGGTCGAGCGAGTATTCCTAAAAAGGGATCTTGGCCCCGATAATGGTAGAGGGCAGCGGTAAAAAAAATGACAAAACCGAGACTGATGCCGCTCATCGTCACAATGATGGGCCAGAGTTTGGTTTGAGCCATTATCTCTTGAAAATTTATCATCATAAAAAACCAGCCCACGAGAAACAGACCACAAAGCCCAATTATCCTATCGAGAACGACGGTCATCATGGAAAGGGCTTTCGACTTGTCAGGATTGTCTCGGATGACATAAGCCGTCTTTATAACATCGCCGCCCACTGCTCCGGGCATGACTGTATTAAAGAAGAAACCCGTCCACTGCAGCTGCAGGGCGCGTTTCCAATGCAATTCAAAGCCGACGGCTTCCAGCAGAGTCTTCCAGCGCCAGGTCCCTAGAAAAACAGGCCCTACCAAAAAGTAAGTCAAAGTTACCAAGGCAAGCTGCGAATTGTCAGTAAATTTGGATAACTGCGAAAGGTCGAGTTGGCCCGAGCGAATCAACCAAGCCAGTAGAATGATGGCGAGTGCAAGCTTGAGTAGGGTTAGGAATGTTGATTTCAGGCTCATCGAGCGTCACCTTATTGCATTACGACAGGTCCTAGGCAGCCACCTATTCTAGAATGATATAGGGCATTTGTCGCCCAGGAAAAGTCATTAACCTCATTTCGCGGCTATACTTTCCGATACCACTCTCGATGACACAACAAATGGGTTGGGCCTATGGATAGCTATTTCAAAGATCGCAGTGCCAAAGTCTTAGTCGTGGATAGTTCTGGGGCATCCAGAACTTTACTGACAGAAGTCATTCGAGGGCTTGGCTTTGCTGACGTGTTAGGGGTACCGACCCTCAAAGATGCGCTCGGCGTCATGGAAGTCGAGCCTGTGCGTTGGCTGATATCCTCACTTTTTGCTGAACAAACCGAAAACCTTATGCAAGTCATGAAGCTGCAGATTTCTCACCCAGAACTCCGCGCTTTACGGGTCAGCGCATTGATCGAAGAAGGAGAAATGGATCTTTTGCCCTTTGCCTTTGAAAAAGGTTTGATTTCCTATCATCGTAAGCCTTTTACCAAAGACTCTTTAAGCGGTGAGCTGAAGGACCTTTTTGTTCGCTATGAACATTTTAATTGGAATTCTAGCTTACTGGGTGGTTCCTACCTCAGGCAATGTCTGATGCAGCTCAACGAGTACCCTGAGCTTTTGTCGTTTGAAAGACAGCTTACAAAGTTTTTTCCTGGTGATTTTGTGCAGCTGCTCAATCTTATTCCTCCGCTGGTAAAAACGGGGAAAAATGATGAGGCCAAGTCCATTCTTCTGCAAGTTTCTAAAGTTGATCCGAGCCTTGAAGTCCAAGTCAAAGCTCTGGCAGCTACCTATCTCGGTGGAGCCTCCTTGGACGCTCCCGACGGTAGCGTCAACATTCTCGGACTCAAGACAGTAGTCGTCGTTGATAGCGATTCTATTGTGCAAAATGAGATCAAAGCATCTCTAGCTGAAATGGGTGTCGAAAACATTCAAGTATTCGATGATGGGCAAGCTGCGATCGAATACATCAAGACAGGAAATATCCCTGACCTCGTCATTCAAGAGTGGAGAATACCCCGCCTTACTGGTCCTTTATTTCTGCAAAAAGCTCAGGAAGAAGGTGCGCGCGGTTCTCCCTTCGTCCTCATCAGCTCGCTCGTGCAAAAGGAAGACATTCCTTTTGTGAGGGAAATGGGCGTCGCTCATGTGATGGCTAAACCTTTACAGCGCAAAGATTTTATTCAAGGTTTGATTTGGACGATACAGCAGGACCGTCAGCCGACTGAGCAATCGACGATGGAGCGTAAAATGCGCCAACTCCTATCGGAAAGAAAGCTGGAGGAAGCTTCTTCGATCAAAGAACGCTTCATGATCGATACGGGAATCAGTCTCGGCGCGAAGGAAACGATTGAAGCAGAATTTGCCTATTACCAAGGTGACTTTGAAACGGCGCGCGATTTTGGTATTGAAGCGATCAAGCATGCCGGCGAGTCTATTTTTATTCTTAATCTCTTAGGCAAAACGCTGATCAGTCTCCGGGATTTTCAGACAGCGCTGAAGTGTTTTCAAAAAGCTCAAAGCTTAGCTCCGATGAACCTTGAACGCCTCTGCCAAATCGCAGAGATTCACTCGGAGCTCGGGGACAACGATAAAGCGCGCGAACTGCTCGAGCAAGTTCATGATCTTGATCCTGATAGTCAAAAAGTTCAGGAATCGCAGGCTAAAGTAGCCATCAACGAAGGTGAGTTGAATACGGCTAAGAAAATCATGTCTCAGCTGCGAGCCATTGAAAATGTCGTCTCCTACATGAACAACCAAGCGGTGGCGATGGCTCGCTGTGGGATGATCGATGAAGGCCTGAACCAATACAGTAAAACGCTTGAAGCCATCCCTGAAGACAAGCTCGATATCAAAGGGATAGTTGAATACAACATGTCTCTCGCTTTTGTGCGAAGCCAGCGCCTTCCCGAAGCCAAGCAGCATCTCACAGCGGCCGTTAGCTATCCGCAATCAAAAATTAATGCTAAAGCGCAAAATCTACTGCGGAAAGTTAATCAAGCCATTGAAAAAGGCGTGCAGTTGAATATTGCAAAAACAGCTGCACCAGAAACTAGTGCCGCTGCGGCCCTGGCGACGGCGTCTAGCACTGAAGGTAAAGCGGCTGAAGAAAATATTCAAGAATTGAATAGGAGTCGCGTGGTAGCGGCGGTAGAGAGCAAGCCAGGAGATATGGCCTGCTTCATGATCTATGTTGCGTCCTTACAGAACGCCAAGATCACCAAGATGCTCGAACATAATTTGCGATTCAACCCAAGGAAAGCGATCGAACGACAAGAATCGATGGGCGCTGATCGCTTGCTGGCCTCTAGCTAAGCTGAACTTGCCGATGTCCAGGAATCCGAGAGAGCGTCTCTTCCGACGACGCTCTCAAAGCCCTTCAATCAAATATCTTTCCAGGGTTCATAATCCCGTGCGGATCAATAGCAGCCTTAATCTTTCGCATAATGTCGACCGCTTCCGGTGGGCAACAGTAGTGGAGATCCGCCTTTTTCAGCAGGCCGATACCATGTTCGGCGCTGATTGACCCTTTGTATTTTTGCACCAAACGAAAGACTTCTTTTTCTGTCTCGCGGGTGATTGTTCGAAATTCATCGTAAGGCTGCTGTGGATTGCCGACGTAATTAAGGTGAAGATTACCGTCGCCGATGTGGCCGAAAAGAAACATCTGCACCCCTTTGATCGTCGAAAGGGCACTTTGCATCTCTTGAATAAAAGGCGGTAGGCTGCTGATGGGAAGTGAGATGTCGTTTTTTCGAACATGACCTTCCACCGCAACGGACT
>CANJJY010000357.1 GCA_947474445.1 Oligoflexaceae bacterium | reverse complement strand
TTCATCGCGTTCGTGATCTTCTGCGTACTCTTTACGCTTCCAATCCTTCGCTTGATGTCCTTCAGGTTAGCCATGTGACTGGTATCCCTTATCGAAGCCCGCGATGGCCTGTTTCAGTTCTTCTTCGATATCGTTTAACTTCGCACGCTTCTCGATTTTATCGAGCATAGCCTTGTGCTTTTCGCGGAGATAGCGGGTAAAGCCCTGTTCCCATGAACGAAGCTTACTGATCTCATATTTGTCGAGATGCCCTTTGATACCGGCATAAATCACGGCAACTTGCACCCCAACTTCCAGCGGAGCGTACTGAATTTGCTTCAAAAGATCCGTAAGACGAGCACCACGCGCCAGCGTTCTTTGAGTACTTGCATCGAGGTCAGACCCGAACTGAGCGAAAGCTGCGAGTTCTCGGTATTGTGCAAGATCAAGGCGCAATGAGCCGGCTACAGCTTTCATCGCAGGAACTTGCGCCGAACCACCAACCCGCGACACTGAAAGGCCTGCGTTGATAGCAGGACGAACGCCACTGTGGAAAAGATCGGCTTCGAGAAAGATCTGTCCATCGGTAATAGAGATCACGTTTGTTGGAATATATGCTGAAATATCGCCGGCTTGTGTCTCGATAATAGGGAAGGCTGTGAGTGAGCCAGCGCCTAGGGAATCGTTTACTTTGCAAGCGCGCTCGAGCAAACGGCTATGAAGATAGAAAACGTCGCCTGGATAAGCTTCCCGCCCTGGAGGACGACGGAGCAAGAGGGAAAGTTCGCGGTAGGCGGCAGCTTGTTTACTCAAGTCATCATAGAAAATAACCGCATGTTGGCCCCGATCGCGGAAATACTCTGCCATACGGCAGCCCGAGTAAGGAGCGAGAAACTGCATTGGAGCAGGATCAAGCGCTGATGCCGACACAATAATCGTGTAGTCCATTGCGCCTTCGCGCTTGAGACGATCGACAACCTGCGCTACGGTCGACGCCTTTTGGCCAATCGCTACGTAGACACAGATAACATCTTTGCCTTTTTGATTTAAAATTGTATCGACGCAAATTGTGGTTTTGCCCGTCTGACGATCGCCGATGATCAATTCGCGTTGGCCGCGACCAATCGGCACCATAGCATCGATCGCTTTGAGCCCCGTCTGGAGGGGTTCGTGAACTGATTTTCTCGCGATAATACCTGGTGCCTTGACTTCGACGACACCTTGCTCAACATCGACGAGTGGACCCTGACCGTCAATCGGAGCACCAAGCGCGTTCACAACGCGGCCGATAAGACCTTTACCAATCGGCACCGAATTGATTTCTCGGGTCCGCTTAACTTGGTCACCTTCTTTGATGGTTTGATACTCGCCCAAGATGGCAACGCCGACGTTGTCTTCCTCAAGATTCAAAACCACACCGCGCGAGCCATTTGAAAAAGCAACGAGCTCTCCGGCCATAACTTTGTCTAGACCGTAAACACGCGCTATACCGTCACCGATGGAGAGTACGGTGCCAGTTTCTTCGAGTTCGACCTTCTGGTCGAAGTTTTTAATACGGTCGCTGATAATCTTGCTGACTTCGTCTACACGGATCTTTTCCATGATTGTCATGTACTCCTTAGCTGACGGCCATCTTGGTCATATTGTCGAGTTTCGTTTTGAGACTAAAATCAAGCAAACTGTTTTCAACGCGTACGACGAAACCGCCTAAAATGGTCTTATCGACTTGCGTCTGCAGCTGAACTTTTTTCGCGAGCATTTCTTCGAGTCGGCTGCGGATGGCCGCTTCTTCCGCTGCATCGAGTGGAACGGCCGTCGTCAAGACTGCGTCAACGACACCTCGTTGCTGCTGTAGTTTGTGCCGAAAGGCGTGAGCGATCACTGGAATAAGGTAAGTTCGCCGACTTTCAACCAACAGATTCAAAAACTTGCCGAAAACAGCGTCCGCCCCCAACCGCTGTTCGGCATAAGCAAACACCTCGCGCAAGAGCTGCGGACTAACGATGGGACTAGCGAGAATTTTCTTAATATTTTTGTGTTCATAAAGACCGGCTAATTCACCCAAGGCGGAAGCTAACGAATCTTGGACAGACGCCTGACCATCAGTCATCGAGAGCAGGGCCGCAGCGTATCGATTCGCAATTTTTTCAGCACTCATACACGCCCTCCCGACGATTTCATTTGAGCCAACCCTTGTTGAACAACGCGATGATGTGCGGCGGTATCAAGGCTCTTGAGAATTTGCTCGGCTGTCTGTGACTTCACCTGTGCCAGGACTTCTTTTTGTAGTTCGAGTTTCGCCGCCGCTACCTCTGCCTCAGCGATGCGATGCGCCTCTTTCTGCAGATGCTCAGCCAACTGTTCCCCAGCGAGAACGAGCGCTCGCGCTTCCTGCTCGGCTTGTTGCCGGGCTTGCGAGCGAATCTCTTCTACTTCCCTATCTAAACGCGCCAATCGATCCTTGAGCTCCGCGTTGCGCCGCTCTGCTTCGTCTTTGGCCTGACTGGCTTTTTGCATCAAATCTGCATACGCCGATCGTTTAGCAGCGAGTGCGTTTACAAACGGCTTGCGCAAAACCATTGTGGCGAGCACTAGAAATATAATCCAGTTGATGTAGGGAAAGAGAAAGCTGTTCAGAAAATCAAAGTTTTCCACATGCCACCCCAAGTAGGTTTAGCGATTTAAGCTGGTACGATTTTTTCAAGCACTTGCCTGGAAAGATTTTGAACCAGGACAGGTATCCCTCGTCTTTGCTCTTCCATGTCGCGAGAAATCTCGGTCCGGACGCCCACCACGATTTGCTGGGCAGCAGCCGTAGCCTTCTGAAGAATTTCGTCGCGCCGCGTGCGAGCATGAGCCAATGCTGCATCCCGCAAACTTCTGGCTTCGGTGCCCACTTCTTGCAAACGGAAATGAATCTTTTCTGCCGCCAATTCATTTTCTTGACGCAGACTCTCAGCCAAATCCTGGCTACCATAAGTCAGCTTGACCCGCTCATCTCGGACCGCAAGATAGGGTTCGAGTAGAAACTTCTTTACGACAACTAGGTTAGCCAGAAAGATTCCTGCCTGGATGACCATGATCGCTGGGTTAGGCACTAAATTGAGAGAGGACATCTCGTGATCAACCTCACCGTGCGGGTAAAAAATTCCTTTTACAAGGGATCAAATAAGTAACTTATTGTGGTCGGATTCTCAAGGAAGGAATTGTGATCGCCGGTTTTTTTTGCACGGTTCAAACTCTCGGCGCAACCTATTTTCCGAGCTTCTAGAACGGGCGCTTCTGACTAAAAGCTTCCGCCACCTATGAGCTGTAGAATTCGTTCCAGTTCAGCAGGCGAGAAAAAAGATATTTCAATGCGGCCTCGGCTTCCTGATCCTTGAAGTTTCACTTTGGTACGAAGATGACTCCTCAGGGTGTCCGCGAGATAGTCTAAGTCGGCATTTGAGACAGTGCGGTCGCCGTCCTTTTCAAGACCCGCGCCTTGACGCTTCATACGTTTGATGAGCTGCTCTGTTTGCCGCACGCTAAGCTTTCGACTCAAAACGATTTCACGGGCTTTCATAATTAGCCCCTTATCGTCTAAGGCTAAAAAAGCGCGGCCATGTCCCATCGTCAGTTTTTCATTCATCAGGTCATCGTGAATCTCTTGAGGCAGCGTGAGGATCCTGAGGAGGTTGCTAATGGTACTGCGATCTTTCCCAACTCTTCGCGCACAGTCATCTTGTGTCAGTCCATAGTCTTTAATGAGCAGAGCATAGGCTTCAGCCTCCTCAATCACATTGAGGTTAGCTCGTTGGACGTTTTCTATGATGGCGAGACGAAGCATTTCTTCTGGAGTAACTTCTTTAACAATGACGGGAAGTTTGGCGAAGCCAGCCATTTTAGAGGCTCTCCACCGCCGTTCACCTGCGATGATCATGTAACCTTCACCATCCTTGGAGACGACGAGAGGCTGAATAACTCCGTCTTGCTTAAGGCTTTGCGCCAGCGAGATGAGATCAGAGTCTTTAAATATTTTTCTAGGTTGCCGCGGGTTTGGATGGATATTGCCGATGTCGATTTCAAAAACATTTTGGACCGGAACAGCTGTGTCGGCTGAGGGGTCTGTGTCGGCGCCAATTCCGAGGAGTGAACTCAGCACTTTGTCTGCAGACTCACGCTTTGAGGAAGATGTTCCAGCTTTAGATTCTGTCATGGAAGCTAACTCCTTGCCTTGAAACAGAGGCCGCCTGAGCCAATCCGTCTAGGATAAATGGCCCTCACATGTTACCCGAGTCAAGGGACATGAAAGTAAGCCGTAATATAGTTGGCCAAAAGCTATAGGGATGGGCTCAAGCCTGACACGCGATAGCTTTGCATCGCATGCTCGCAATGCATGACTCTTATCACGAAAAAAGTCTGCGGAGTACGGCAAAGCTGAAGTCTGGTCGCAGATTGAAAGCCCCTATTCAGACAATTAGACATGCCAAATATTCAATATCGTTTTGGCTTACGTTTCACGTGGAACATCAGCCCTTACGTTTCACGTGGAACATCAGCCCTTACGTTTCACGTGGAACATCAGCCCTTACGTTTCACGTGGAACATCAGCCCTTACGTTTCACGTGGAACATCAGCCCT
>CANJJY010000356.1 GCA_947474445.1 Oligoflexaceae bacterium | reverse complement strand
GTGGCCTTTGGACAAGCCGAGCGCTGCGAATCCATTGACGCAGAGACCGAGGAGAGCGAGTCCCATCATCCCTCCCACATGGGGGATGGCTTCGGGATGCATCAGGCGCGGAACGGCTTCGAAAATAATGACCCATGATCCGATGATAATAATCAGGCCGGACACGAGCGACGACAAGACGGAGTAACGACGGTATCCATAGGTCAGCTGCGAAGATGGTCCCTGGGAAGACTTCTTTTGCAAGTAAAGCGCTAAGGCCAGACTCATGCTATCGCCAAAATCATGAATCGCATCGGCGACGATCGCAAAGCTCCCGGTCCAGAGGCCACCCACCAGTTCGATGACGGCAAAGAGCATATTCAGGACGAAAGCGATCCTGATCCTTTTAATAGACGCTGCATCGGCAGCCTCTAGATTGTGGTTGTGATGGTGGTGATGATGATGATGCGCGTCCATGTTCCCCAACTGTGCATCGACTACGGAACGTGCGATTCTTGAGACTTTTGACAGGGCGACGCGGCTAGTTTAGGAGCTGCGCTTTTAATTCGCTCTTTAAAATAATCATACACCAAATGCAGGAGGGCGCCTCCTATAAATGCTTCGAACAACCCGAAGTAGCTCGGCATCAAACTGAAAAGAGCTTTGCTGCCGAAAAAACCGATAATCGTCGACGCACCGACGTTGAGGAGCACAAGAGTGGCCATGCGCTTTCCATAGAGGTCGAAAAAATACTTCCAAATGAACACTTCGAAGAGCAGCCGATGTAAGATGATGCTCAAGCTCAAGCCTTCGCCATGATTATGTCCAAGCCATTGCGCATCTGTGATCGGCAATTCAGAGCCGATCAGCGCGGCCCCATCGACCATCGCATGAACCGCCAGAAACCCTTGCAAGAGAACGAGAAACCAGCGTGAATGAGGGCGGCTATGGCCAAAAAAGACTTCGTCCCCTACCCCAAATAGCACGGCCCCAATACCTGCCGCCCATACAGCCATCCATCCAAAGGTTTGAATGTTCTCAGCGATGATATGGACAAAAATATTATAGACGATGGCGCACAAGAGGATCGCAGCGCCCCAACGCGAGGCGCGCTGATAACGAAGCACCACCGCGACGATGAGCGGCGTACTCGCAAGGATCAATAGACTGGCAATCAAATATTCCATGAAATCGTCTGATGCTCCGGCTCGTGGGTGCCACGATCACCCCCTTTGTCTTCGGCATTCGTACCAAAATTTGCAAAGACTCGGGAGGTCATAATCACCCTAAACGTCGCCTGGTAGTAAAATAGCTAATCAAATAGGTCAAGTAGAATCGAAGGTCAGAAGAGACTTCCGAAAATTAATAAGCGGAAAATGCAATTTCTTGCGTCGGGACGGAGGGGTGACGAAGGGGGAAGAAGTACTGTCCCCTTCGCAGACGGGGATAAACTTTAAGGATATAGAAGGTTTCGCGTCCAACCGCCGGCTTTACGGAGGTAAACATAGCGCTCGTGTAAGCGGAAGGGACGCTCGATCCAAAACTCCATCTTTTGCGGCACAATGCGCCAACCTGACCAGTGAGGTGGCCGGGGCGGAGCTTGATCCTTGTAGAGCCGTTTTAAGTCTTCAAAGCGGGTTTCAAACTCCCGCCTTTCTTCTAAAACTTGCGACTGAAGGGACGCCCAAGCCCCAATCTGACTGTCGATGGGCCGACTGCCAAAGTAGGCATCGGCTTCGGCGTCGGTCACCTGTTCAACACGCCCCGTGACACGGACCTGCTTTCTCGTCGTCTCCCAGAAGAAACAGGCGGCCGCCTGCGGATTCTGCTTCAGATCGCGCGACTTGGAACTCGTAAGATTGGTATAGAAAACGAGGCCTTGTTGATCAAAATGCTTCATAAGCACCATGCGGGCCGCCGGAGCGCCTTCCGCATCGACAGTCGCCAAGGTCATCGCGTTGGGATCGCGCAAAGGCGTTTGTTTCGCCTCGTCAAACCAAGCCAAAAATTCTGAAATGGGGTCTTCTTTAAATTCGCTCATAGATTCGCTTCCTCTTCGTCGCAGATTCTATCCGCTCGGTCTCGCTCCGAGCCGCATCATATCGCGACTGGCGAAACTGAAAAGCAAAATCTCGAGCTCAGAGCTCGCCGCTAAAATCAAAGATAAATCCAGGCTGCGAGTCCTTGACGCCATCGACATTGCGGTAAAGGACACTGTAGAGAGCGAACTGCAGAAACGTTACGGAGGAACGGCCGACGACGTCACCTCCAAACGGCACCGTAAAGCCGACTCCCGCCGCCTGAACTTTTTGATCGGGTTCTTGCATGATCCCCCAATCTGAAAAGACCTTGAACAGGGAGCGACGCGGCAGGACAAACGCTGATTCAGGGAGGGGAAGCCGCGCCGGCGTTGCAAAATCGAGATTGAGCGAGCGCATGCGTCCCGCGAGGGGAAGAGGTGATCGATCGAGGCGGAGATGACCTTCATCGATATTTTGCGGTTGGAACAAAGCCCCTCCGGGCACGGCTCCTTCTCTCTGACTTTCGCCGAGAAACCAGCGGCTACGTGCCTGAAGATAGGGAGTGTCACAACCAGCGCGGAGGAGCCCGTAGCTACGCGCATAAGAAAAGTCGCCGTTTGGAACCCAAGAGCTAATCTCGTGCTCGCCTTCCACCTCGATCCCGCACGCATGTGAAGGACTACTCTTGCGCGATAGGTGGACGGCACTGGTCATATGATTCTTCTCAGGCCGCGAAAGTATTTGCCTCATGCGCATGCGCACGCCACCGCTCAAGAGACTCCATCTCTCGATCAAGGGAGCTCGGTTGAGCGTCAAGTCCCACAGCCTTTCTCCCGGCAGAACCTTGCCGTCGTTCTCCGCTACGGAAAAAATGAGATTGGAGGCATATTCAGGAATATTCCTGCGATAGTTGAGACTGAATCCACGCACGCCGCTATCAGGCTCATAACGAAGGAGGCCCGATAGCCCCGATCCCACATAACGCATCATCTGCCAGCCAAGTTGCAGAGAAAACTTCTGCCCAGGAAGTTTACTGGCAAAGGGGATCCAGATCACTGTGTAAGCATCGTCTGCCAAAGTCCTAGCATCACCGGGAAAGAGCGAAAGCGTTGGCCATCCATCGCGATTATTGAATCGGTCGCTGTCATAGATGCTGCGGCTCGGATTAATCTCTATGCTTTCTATCCGCTGCGGAGCGAAAGGAACTTCCAGCCAAGCACTATCTTCAGCAAAAGACATCTCCTGCTGGTAACGGATTCCATCTCTACTCTTAACGCTGACGTCAAAAGCCACCTTCAAACTGCTCAACTGATGCACGGTGATCTTGCTTTTGGTACCTTCCACCGTATCCAATCGCTCCACTTCGCCGACAGCCATATCCGGCCATGATTCACTTTGCCAGAATGCAAGCAAATCACCGACGGCTCGAGAGCGATCGCGGGGCGTCGACTGTTCGAGGGAAACGAGCACAGCCTCGGGCTGCATGGCGCGGTTTTGAAACTGTTGCGAGAGAGCCTGCAGCCATGCGCCAAAAGCTGGTTCGCGCAGATACCATTGCAAGTAGCGAAGCGCCTGCGAATGACGCACGAAAGCATAAGGTGGTCTGAGGACGTCCGACACGAAAGAATTCTTTTCCTCATCGACGAGAGCATTGTGAGGCAAATTGATGCTAAGAAATGAGGCGATCAGATCCTGCGCTTGCCGATAGCTCAATCTGAGATAGGCTTCTTCGCCATCATCACCAGAGAACAGATTGGCTAGGCTCCTTTCCGTTTCAACGAATTGCATCACCAGGTAATCGGCAAAACCCTGCGTCAGCCACATATCGTTTATGGTCGCCGGCTTTATGGCGATTCCGAACCATTGCTCTGCAAGAGTCTGGCTGAGCTGCCACACACTCCAATTGAGGTAGTCTTCCTGGATCAATCGCATTCCTGCCTGTTGCGGTCGATTCAGGGCAATCAAACCAGGAATCCGCAGAGGCTCGTAATCGTCTGTTTCTACTAAAATGAAATCTTGCTCTGGTCGGAATCCAGTGAGCTTTTCATAAAGGGCGATAGCACCTTCGGCAAAATGCCTCAATTCTTGGAAATGGGGCGAACGCGTAAGACTCAAAAGGCGTCCTTGGTCGGTCGCTGATTCCTGAAGATTGCCTTCACGATAGAGGACGAGCGAGAAACTCTTTCCCGTATAAGAGTAGGTCGACTCCACTCGTTCTCCCGGAGCAAGCACCGACCAACCTTCAGGAGCTTTGACCTCTACGACGAAGTTCGCCGTGTGAGCGGTCTGGCTCATAGCGACTTCTGTCTCCTGGGGACAGCGATTCAAGAGTTCGGGATAAAATTGAGTGACCAGCCGGGTGTTCACCACGCGATCTTTCCAACCTGCGAGACTCACGGTATAGGTAAGTTTCAGTTCTCCTGCGCGTGGCAAGCGGCGGATCCGATAGACGGAGGGCCGAATTTCTTCCAAGAGCTCGTCTGCTTCCCAGTGGAAGGCTCCGGCCTGACGCGAGACTTTATCTTGCGCAACCTGCTTTCTGATCGACTGCTGCGCAATGCTTTGCTCGAGCAAAGCGTCTTGGACAGGCACGTAGAGACAGCTTCCCACCTTCACATC
>CANJJY010000355.1 GCA_947474445.1 Oligoflexaceae bacterium | reverse complement strand
GACAACGGCATTGTAATAGGCAAAGAATTTTTCCATCAGCTCAGGGCGAAAAGTTCCGACTTCAGCAAAGCGCTTCAAATCTTTTGACTCATAGTAGTTCATCGATTTTTTACCTTCTTTAAAGTTATGAGCTGGCCGTGTTTCCACCACATGATGACCCAGCGCCCGCAGTACAACCAAAGCAATGATCCGCCGTCGCGATCGTCCGCTGGGCGAGTTGCTCCGCATCGAAATTGAAAATCGTCGCCGCTACGCCTCCAGCGGCGATCGGCAGGGCTAACATCTGATTGAAGTCACAGTCATAGAGCGATCCATCGTAGGCGACCGAGAGCAAGGAGCGGCACATGATGCCGGCCGCTGCGCCTGGATTGAAGGCGGCTAGAAGCCGCTCCATATAGTCTTCATAGCCGCCCCCGCGCTGCAGCTGCACCTTAAACCGATGGATAGGCATATTGGTGATCGCATAGAGAGAGTTGAAGCTGACCCCAAACTGCTGCTGAAGTTCTCGCTTGTAGTCGCGTTCGAGTTCTT
Organism: Oligoflexaceae bacterium; assembly: GCA_947474445.1. Lineage (GTDB taxonomy): Bacteria > Bdellovibrionota_B > Oligoflexia > Oligoflexales > Oligoflexaceae > Oligoflexus. The sequence goes on along the minus strand of CANJJY010000355.1, from coordinate 4,098 downwards.
CCTGCGCCGCAGGCAGATACGAACCGACTGGATTATAAACGAGGTTCAATTGCAAATCACTGCCGCTCTGACCGTAGCCACTTGCGTTGAGAGCCTTCAGAGCCGCGATACTTTTCTTGAATACGCCGCTGCCGCGCTGCCGATCGGTGAGAAATTCGTGGTGATAGGGGAGCGAAGAAATCACCTCGACGCCAGCTGCCGCAAAAAATTCGGGCAAATCTCTGAGACTGCTCTTATCGAGGGGGTGCGGATCCATCATGACCGTGAGATTATGCCGAACCATCACGTGCCGACCTAGCTCCCGAGCGGCGCTTACCAGCGTTCGAAAGCGCGGATGAAGCTCGGGCGCACCGCCGGTGATGTCGAGCTTTTTTAAGCTGGGGGTCCGTCTTAAGACGGCGAGAACCGCTTCGATCACATCATCGGCCATCATCTCGCGCCGTCGCGGCGAAGCATCGACGTGACAATGCACGCAGGCTTGATTACAGAGCTTTGTGATATTGATCTGGAGCGTATCGATCTCTCTTGGCTTCAGGTCCAATCCTGCTTTCACGACGCGTCGCGCAAAACCATAGGTCTGAGGAAGCGAAGAGAGAAAATTCGCGGGTTCAGGCGCAGGGGGCAACATCAAAAGCTCCTTCCGATCGATGGCATGAGCTTTCAAACTGCCTGAACGCTAGCGATAAAGAAATAAAAAAAGCCCTGATTCAGGGCTTTTACTGCCTGTTTACTGAGTGATGAATTTAAATGTCACCGAGAGGTCGAGCTTGGAGTGAAAGCAGTCTTCATCATTGTCATCGCCGGTGGCGATCAGATCCATGTCAACCTTGTCTTTACCCGCCAAGGCCAGGGTGATCGGCGCAATATCGCGGCTTGCAAGATTGAGGGAGACAGGTCCTTCTTGATCGTGACCGGGAAGGCGGCAGTTCTCTGCCGGACCGAGACAGTAGGGTCGGTCTCCAAAATTGCCGATATCTTGGCCCACCAACTTGTCAAAGTTCCAGGTATAGATCGATTGCTGCGGTTCAAAGTGAGAGACGATGCCGCGATTGCTGGCAAAGATCATCTGTCCCGCCAGAGTGAGGATCAAAAAATCATCATAATGAAGACTTTCGTTTTCCTCCGATTTAATCTCGACATCGCAAATCAGTCCTTCGGGCAAGGCGAGGGTAGCCGGCGATATTTCGCGCGCCGTGTGAACACCCTGTTGCCGTTCTATGTTGGGTGCCACTCCAAAGCTGCAATCTTTGCGCTCAGGATAATTAATCACTCGCGAGACGCTCTGAAGAGAAGCCGCTGCTTTCTGGCACTGTTCCTTGAGCTGCGCGACGGCGGCGGGATCCGGGAGAATGACCTGGCCGTCTGGGGTAGAATCGAGCACCCCCGTGCCACCGTCAAAAGCTCGGGCCTCCGCTTCACTGTTACTCGACTGGATTTTGCCCTGTGAGGTCGAACGACCGGCAAAACCAGCGCCAGAACAGGATGTTACCAGTAGAGCCAGAAAGCCCAAGCGCACGCCCAACGACATGTGTGTCTCCCTCAGATAAAATTCTCATCAATATCTTTTCGTCAGAAATGGGGAAAAACATAAGGAGGAGTGAAAAACAAAGGGATATAGAGGGGCTGCAGACATCATTTTGCTTGGTAAGAAAGGGCCCGCGGCGCCCTTTCAAATAAAACCTCCCCCGAAAGGAGGAGGTGAGCTGCCGTCTCAGGGCTTGAGGACGAGGTCGATACACTGATAGTAAATGTCTTCGCTCGTGTAAGCAGGATCGTAAGGGGCATGAATGGGGAAGGCATCCGTCATGACTTGAATGATCTGCAGCGTGCAGTTGTCACAGGCGACGTTTGGCAGCGTGACTTTCCAATTGTATTTCTTCACTGGGCCGCGCAGATGGGGATCGAGATTGTCCATCAGTACGGTTTCATTGTTGTAAAAGTCCGAGGCACCGCATTTGTCGCGAGGATCATTCATGCATTCGCGGTTGATCGGATCAACAGTCTTAGGATTGGCAAAGCTGTCATCGCCATCTTGATCGAAGGCAATGCGAAAGTAGCCTGGATGCGGAATGAATTCATTCAGTGAAACGTCGATGGTCTCGCCTGGTTTATATGTGTAGACGTTTTTACCGCGTACGCCACCGATCTTGCCGCAGGGGCCTTTCTTGATATCGTTGCGGCCATACCGTGAAAGATGAGTGCCAGCGGAATCGAGGTCGATGTGGGCTTGAGCTGCTCCGGATAAACAAATGAACAGGGGTAGACTGCAGGCGAGGGTACGAATAGACATCTTACTTCTCCAGGTTGAAGAGAACTGATCTCAAGGTCCAACGATAGTGTCGCTTCACTAATAATCGGAAGGTCAACGGGAGGGACGCAAAATCATGGCAGAACAAAGAGGCGAACATCAGGAGGCAAAAAGTCGGGCGGCCAGGAGGAATGCTCGCATCGCGATGGATGGGGCTCTGACCGCCCAACTTTTTACGGGTCCCTTTCCCATTACCTGGCGTTACGACCAGCGACGCCGGTCAGTAGCTGCTTGAGGTAATAGTATGTTCGTCGAACAGAGTTGAGCTCATCGAGCAGCTCGCGTTCCTGACTGTGACTGCTTTGCAGCTGACGCTTGGCGGCATCGATCTGCAGAACGAGAGTTTCTGTGTCGCTGAGTTTCTGCAGAACTTGATCTGGCTCTGCTGCATCCTCTAGGAGCGTCGCGATATCGAGGGCATTGACTTGAATCTGACGCGCGAGTCGGGTGGCTTTTTGAAGATTCGCGTCGGGAGATTTTTCGTCGGCATCGAGACTCAGAGAGATGACCTGACGCGCGCGATAGGCGAGGGCCTGCGCTGCTTCCTCAAGTTTTTGCTCATTCTCCTCGGCATAAGGAGCCGCCGTGAGAAGAGGAGTCCAAACCGGTTGAGAGATGAACGATAAAAGAATGAGCGTGCGAAACTTTTTCATAAACTGTTCCTTTGTTTGAGTGAGAGCGCGACCTTTTCCTAATTTTCATCGTACACCCCCCGCAGGGCGCTGCAAGTCTCAACGAACGAAGTGTTCTGTCACCAAAAAAGGAGCAATCATATCAGTGAGATCATAAAGAACAGAGCGCCGCAGCTCACCCGCGGTCAACTCGCCGATTGGCCGTCTCTGGCCGACCTCCTTTTGCCCTTGCTCGCGGGCTCGCCGCTGCTTTGCGGCGTGAGGAACGCCTGGCCGCAGAGCCGGTGGCAGGCGGCCCCTGCTTATGGACCAAAGGTTTGGATCAAGCGCGACGATGAACTGAGCTTTGGTCTATCAGGCAGTAAATGGCGGAAAATGGTCAGCCTCACGCAGTTTTTTGATAGAGCGGGCCTCTCGCGCCTCGTGGCCTGGGGCAGTAGCCGTTCGCAGTTTATTCTGGGTCTCCTGCAGATCGCTGCGGAACGCGGTCTCAAGGTCGAGCTTTTCTTGCATGAGGGCACGCCCTGGCAAGACAGCGGCAGCGATCAGCTGTATCGGCTACTGACGCAAGCGGTGCCGATCACCTGGATCCCGCGCGAGGAGGCGGCTTCCATCGCCGCGCGCGCAAGAGAGAGGGCCGAGGCATGGGGTGCCGTCTTAATCAGCGAAGGGGGAGCGCAGATCGAATCTCTGCCGGGAGCCATGACTCTTGCTCTCGATATTGCGGCTCAAGAAGCATATTTGAAGACGCCCCTCGATGGCATCTGGGTGGACGCGGGCAGTGGTTTGACGGCTCAAGCGCTGCTCTGTGGTCTCGGTTATCTGCAGCATAAGGCGCATGTCCACATCGTGCTGATGGCTGGTAGCGAGGCCTCTTTTCATGAGGGGCTCGCTGCCGCGTGCGGCTGGTGCGGTGAGATCTGGGGTGTTCAACCCGAGGTTCTGCCGCACTTTACTCTCCATCGCCCCCCCAGTGCGCGGTCCTATGGGGCAACCAACGCCAGTGTGTGGCGTGAGATTAAGGGGCGAGCCTGCGACTCGGGGCTCATCCTCGACCCCATTTATACGGCCAAGCTCAGCGCCAGTTTCCGGTCCTCCGCGGACCCTAACGCCACGGCGGGCGCGCAGCTGCTCATTCATTCCGGGGGCGGTCTCAAT
>CANJJY010000354.1 GCA_947474445.1 Oligoflexaceae bacterium | reverse complement strand
TGTCGGTGTTCTGATCGCGACCGAGAACTTTGGCTTCGTAGGTCGCGCCGTTGCCTAGCTTCAAAGAAATTTCATCGGCTCCTTCGACGACGTGATTATTCGTAATGATATAGCCTTTGGCGAGATCGACGAAGAAACCTGATCCTACGCCCGACTTTTGCTTTTGTTCAGGAGCGCCCGGGGCAGGCTGCTGACGAAAGCGAGGACCAAAGAAGAAATCGAAGGGGTCCATTTCATAATAAGGCCGGCCTTTGACGATCTTCGAGACAGAGATAAGCACCAGGGCTTTGCCGGTTTGATCGGATATTTCTGACACTCCAGCAGAGATCTGGCGCAGCAGCCGCACGTTTTCGGAAACTTTGATGTTGGGATCTGGCTGGGACAACTGGTAAGCGTAAGCGTGAGGAGTCAAGACACTCAGTGTCAGTGCAAATAACATGGCAGCTACGTGACGAAATATCATGGGACTGCAAGACCTCCCTAAAGGGTGTGGAAACTAAGCCACTCGTATTCTGCTACTTTGATGATGAAATGCAAATAAGTTATCGTGTACGAATATCTGAGCTCGGTCTGGTGACCATAGGAACAATTAAGAAGGGGACGAGGACCGTGAAAGAACACGCACGACATGCCCTCATGCATGGATTTGGCCTTGGTGGCTGGATTCCGCGTTGCCTGGATGCCGACGCGCGTATCCTGCCCGATGGACAAGGTTTTTCGGGCGATTCCTACTGGATGGCCCAAGCCCTCTTGGCCGCTATGGAAGGGAATGGTCCCTCGCATCCTAATCCCTGCGTCGGTGCGGTGCTTGTCAAGGATGGACGTCTTTTGGCCCGTGCGGCAACTCAGTCTTATGGTTTTCTGCACGCTGAACGAGCTCTGCTGCAAATGGTCGGGCCTGATGAAGCGCGGGGAGCGGTCTGCTATACGACTCTAGAGCCCTGTGCTCATACGGGCAAACAGCCACCCTGCACCGAGGCCCTGATCGCCGCCGGCATCGCGCGCTGTGTGGTCGGAGCGGACGATCCATTTCCGGCGGTGGCCGGCCGCGGTTTGGCTCAACTTCGCGCCGCTGGCATCGAGGTGCAGACCGGCTGTCTCGAGAAGGAATGTCGCGCGTGGCATTTCCCGTTTTTAGCCTCGCTCACTTTAAAGGGGCAGCGGCCGGTGATGATAGGCAAATGGGCTCAGACGCTCGATGGCCATCTCGCCGACGATCACGGCCTTTCTCAATGGATCTCTGGCCCGCGCTCGCGCGCCTATGCCCATTGGTTACGACAAAAATACGATGCGATCTTAGTTGGTATCGGCACCGTCTTCGCCGACGTGCCGAGTCTCACCGTCAGGCAGTCGGCTTTGCCGCGGCTGCGCCATCCTCATAAATGTATCTATGATCCCTTTGCGAGGCTGGGACAAGCTACGCCAGAGATTTTGCATGCCCTCCGCTCCGAATTGAAGAGTGAGGGCCCCTGCCTTTTCTGGCTGGTTCAGAAGAAAAACTGGCGAGAACCGAGCTGGTGGAAAGAATGGTCTAGTTTTGCAGTCCCCGTGTTTTTGGAAGAGGGAAGCGGTTGGCCGCAGCAACTCGAAGCTCTCGCGGCTGCTTACCTGCAGCGTTTGGCGCGGCCGCTGCAGTCGGTCATGGTCGAGGGCGGAACCCAGCTCCTAACGCAACTGATGCGGGCCGATTTGCTCGATGCCTGGCAGGTCTTTTTGCGGGCGGCCATACTCGGGGGACAGGCCCATCGCATCGGTCGTTTGCCCGTGCGAGAGGGCGAAGATCCTTTGCTTATCAATCCCTTTCAAGCGCTGCAGGACAAATTGGATTTTACTTTGCTGGCCAGTTATCAACTCGATCAAGACATCGTTCTGGAATGCACGCACCCCCGCTTCGCTGTCTAAGAAAAACCTAAGTACAGCGAAGGCGCTGTACTTTAGGTTTGAGATCACCTCCAAAAATCTGCATGGCTACGGCTTGTTAACGACGCCGGTGGCTAGGCTGCATGCCTACACCTTGACAAGCTGCAAAACGACCTCATCTTTCACCTTAGCTGGATCTTTGCCCGTCTCTGCGCGGCAGGTAAGGATTGGTTTCCGCGCAGCCTCTGAGGTGAATTATGTCGGAACTCTCAAGCTCATGGGTGCCTGCTCTCGTTGCTACTCAATTTGTCCTCTTTCCTGGAACAGGTATGCCCGTGACCGTCACAGATGCGCGTAACCTCGCCGCGATCCGTGAAATGAAAAGTCGCGGATTAAAGACCATTCATGTCGTCACCGTCATCGACCCAGAAAAAGAAAGGGACCTCGATAATCTCTATACCGCCACGTGCTTAGCTGAAGTTGAATACATGAAAGGCAAAGACACTAAGGAAGTGCAGGTCATCCTGCGCGGCGTGGAACGGCAGCGTTTAGTCGATCTCGTTTGGCATGGTGAGGCTGCCCTGATTCGGACCGAAAATCTAGTGATTAACTCGGATATCGATACGCCGACCGTCGCGGCGTTCCTCGATCAAATCAAAGAACAGGCCGATCAGATCGTCACCTATCTGCCGAGCAATATGCAGCACATCGGCGATCTCTTGCGCGCCGTCGATGATCCCGAGCTCTTGGTTAATCTCATCGCGCCTCACCTGGATGTCAGCCTCGCTGAAAAGGCGAATCTGCTCGGTGAAGATTCGCTGCATAAGCGCCTGATGCATCTGCTCGAAGTCATGCAGGGCCTACGCCATAGCCTGGAAATCCGCGCTGAGATTGGGCGCAAAGTGTCGAGTAAATATCAAAAGCAACATCGCGATGCGGTCTTGCGTCAGCAGCTGCGCGTGATCCAAGAGGAACTGGGCGAGGAGAAAGGCGCGAAGAACAGCTACACGAAGCGGATCGATGAGCATAGCGATATGCCCGACGATGTCAAAGAAATCGCTTTGGAAGAGGCGCAGCGTCTGGGGCAAATGGAGCGCAGTTCACCCGAAGCGCCGGGACTACAGAACTATCTCGATCTCTTGCTGACCATTCCGTGGAAGGCTGGTCCCAAACCCAATATCGATCTCGGACGCGCGCGTGAAATTCTCGATGCGCATCACTACGGCCTTGAAAAAGTCAAAGAACGCATCATTCAGCACCTGGCGGTCCTCAAACTTAAAGAGAACTTCCGCGGATCGATCCTGCTCCTCGTAGGTCCTCCGGGCGTCGGTAAGACGAGTTTGGGACGCAGCATCGCGGAAGCGATGGGGCGAGAGTTTGTGCGCGCCAGTCTCGGTGGAGTCCGCGATGAAGCCGAAATTCGCGGACACCGGCGAACCTATATCGGGTCGCGTCCCGGTCGTATCATCCAAGCTCTGAAGCAATGCAAGCAGAATAATCCGGTTTTTATGCTCGATGAAATCGATAAGCTCAGCAATAGCTACAGCGGTGATCCTGCTGCCGCCTTGCTCGAAGTTCTCGATCCCGAGCAGAACAACAGCTTTCGCGACCATTTCCTGGAAGTTCCCTACGATTTGTCCCAGGTCATGTTCATTGCCACGGCCAACAGTCTGGATTCAATCCCCGGCCCTCTGAGAGATCGCATGGAAATCATCTCATTGGCGGGATACACGACGGCTGAGAAGCTGCATATCGCTAAGCAGCATCTCTGGCCTGAGCAATTGGACGTGCACGGAGTGAAACCTCAGCAGCTGAGTCTCACCGATGAGGGTTTGCTGCGGATGATCACGCACTATACGCGTGAAGCGGGCGTCCGCGAACTCAAGAGAAAGTTGGCGGCCTTGATTCGAGGCTCGACGGAAGCCATCATCAAGAGTGAGCAGCCGATCCAGTTGAAAAACGCGGATATCGAACGCATCCTCGGTCAAGAGCCGTATTCGCTCGAACTGGCCGAAACGCACATGCCGCCCGGCGTAGTCACGGGTTTGGCCTGGACGCCGATGGGAGGAGATATTCTTTTCATTGAAGCCAAAGCCATGCCAGGTCGCGGACAGCTGACCATCACAGGACAGATGGGCGATGTCATGAAGGAATCGGTGCAGATCGCCATGACTCATGTTCGATCTCTGCTTCCCAGTCTGAACACGAAACTTGATTATGAAAAGACGGATGTCCACGTCCACGTACCGGCAGGAGCGATTCCTAAGGATGGCCCTTCGGCTGGGGTGACGATGCTCACGGCTTTAGCCTCTCTCTTTGCCCAGCGAACGGTGTCGCCGCGTCTGGCTATGACGGGCGAAATCACCTTGCGCGGTGCGGTGACGGCAGTCGGTGGCATCAAGGAAAAGGTTTTGGCTGCCCATCGAGCCGGGATCAAGAAAATCCTGATCGCTGAACGCAATCGCAAAGATTTGAACGATGTTCCGCGCGAAGTCAGAGACGAACTTGAGTTTGTCTTCGTCAGGCGTGTCGAAGAAGTGCTGCACGAAGCCTTGGGCTTTGATTTGGAACCGACGGAAAGTCCCTTGACCGAGACGGGTTCCGGTCAAGTCGCGCTGATGTAAACTCCTCCTGGATGAAGCCGAGGCCTCGCTTTTGGGCGAGGCCTTTTTTTATTCAGCGTGTAAGAATTTAACGACGTATAAATTTCGGTTTTCTGAGAAAGATCCATGCTTGACGAGGTTTAGCCTCGTTTTCATGTTCGACCGTTCAGAATTCATAC
>CANJJY010000353.1 GCA_947474445.1 Oligoflexaceae bacterium | reverse complement strand
GACGATGAAGCAGCGCGAATGATGGCCGAGCTCGAAGCTGATTCCGATCAAGGCTCTTCTGCCAGTGAAGAAGTCAGCGATGACGAGGCGGCGCGTATGCTCGCCGAAATGGATGGCTCTGCTGAAGCTGAAGCCTCTGCCCCCGTCTCTGATGATGAAGCCGAGCGCATGCTGGCGGAAATGGATAATCCACCTGAACCCGAAGCACCCGCCGCCGTCAGCGATGACGAGGCAGCTCGTATGCTGGCCGAAATGGATGGCTCTGCCGCAGAAGAAATGGGCGACGATGAGGCTTCTGCTCTTCTCGCCGCGATGGAAGCCGAAACCAAGTCCGCTCCGCCTCCCCCGTCCGCGCCGAAGCCTCGCGCTGCAGCGGCGCCTAAACCCATGGCGGACGATGAAGCCTCACGCCTCTTAGCCGAGATGGAAGCTGAAGCCGAAGAAGCTCCGGCTCCCCCTGTCGCAGCGGCTAAGCCGGCTGCTGCATCCAAACCGGCAGCCAAAGCCGCGGCGCCCGCCGCAGCGGGCCACGGAGATGAAGAAGAAGACTTTCAAGAAATTCCCGAGTGGGAACCCAACGATTTTCAATCTGATCCCTCGATGATCACCGACTTCAATACCAACGCTGACGAACTCATGCAGCTGCTCGACGATGCGATTCTTCGGCTCGAGCAAGAGCCGACCAATAAGCCCATCATCGAAGAGATCTTCCGTGCTGCCCATACGCTCAAGGGCGGTTCGGGGATGTTCGGCTTCAAAGGCATCGAACGCGTGATGCACCGCATGGAAAACCTGTTCGATTTGATTCGTAAAGACAAGCTCGTGCCCAATTCCGATATTATCGATACGGTGTTCCAGGGACTCGACCTCCTCCGCACGCTTCTTCAGGCCATTAAAAAAGGCAAACCCTCAGGCGTCGTCACAGCACCCGTCGTGCGCGCTTTAAGCCTGGCCGCCAAGGGCAAAGCTATTCCCAAGGGTTCAGGGGCCAAAGCCATTGCCGGCAGCGACGGTACCGCCGCTCCCGTAGCCGCAGCCGCGGAACCGCGCGAAACGGGTGAGAAGAAGGAAGAAGGCGGTGCTAAGAAGAAAGAGCAATCGACGATTCGCGTCGATCTGGAAAGACTCGACGTCCTCGTCAACCTGGTCGGAGAACTGGTGATCGACAGGACGCGTTTTGCCAGCATTGAAGAGGATCTGCGTACCAACCATCCACAGATCAAGCTCGGCAGTAGTTTCTCCGAGACGGTGCAGCTGTTTGGCCGGCATATGAATGAGATCCAGGACATCATTATGAAAGTCCGGATGGTTCCCATCGGCAACGCTTTTAACAAATTCTCCCGCGTCGTGCGCGATATCGCTCGCTCGCTCGACAAGAAGATCGACCTGGTCATCAGCGGCGAGCAGGCTGAGCTCGATAAGACTTTAGTCGAGCAAATCGGCGATCCTTTGATCCACTTGATCAGAAACTCCTGTGATCATGGCGTCGAGATCCCGAGTGCGCGTCAGGCCCAAGGCAAAGACCCGACGGGTCGGATCTTTCTCTCAGCGTTTCAAGAAGGCAATCAGATCGTCATCAAGATCGAAGACGATGGCAAGGGCATGGATCCACAGTACATTCGCAAGAAAGCCATTGAGAAGGGTTTGATTACCGAAGACGAGCAGTTGTCTGATCGCGATCTTCTCAACCTGATCTTTGAACCAGGGTTCTCGACAGCGGAAAAAGTGACCAATATCAGCGGCCGCGGTGTCGGCATGGATGTGGTTAAAAAGCAGATCATGAAGCTCAAAGGCATGATTGAACTCGAGAGCAAACCAGGCAAGGGCACCTCGACGACGATCCGGCTGCCCCTCACACTGGCGATTGTGCAGAGTCTGCTGGTCCGTTCCCGCGGCGAGATCTTCGCGATCCCTCTGGCCTCTGTCATTGAATCTATCCGAATCTCCCCCAAGGACATTCAGCGCATCGGTGACGCCGAAATCTATCGTCTCCGCGATACAGTTCTCCCGCTCGTGCATCTCGACGAGGCTATGAGTCTGTCGAGCCAAGAGGGTAGCGTGTCAGATCTTCTGAAGCAAAAGCACAAGCCACGACGGTCTAAGGTCAAATCAGATCGTTTGTTCGTCGTCGTCGTGGGCCAAGCGGATCGCCCGACCGGCATCGTGGTCGATCAACTGCTCAATCAGCAGGAGATGGTCATCAAATCGATGGGACCCTTGATGCGAAATATTCCCTGCGTGGCGGGCGGCGCCGTTCTCGGCCACGGCGAAGTGGTCTTGGTTCTCGACATACCTGAGCTCGAAGCGATCAGTCGCGGCACACGAGCCAGGGGACAAGCAGCATAGACATGACAGTGAAGGAGAGAGTTCATGTTCGTCAATAACAACAATCAAAACAATGCGCGAGCTGATCGCAGCATGTTCACTATTCGCGGCGATCTTGATGGCGGAAAAGGCACTCAGGAATTTATTTCCATACGCCAGTTCATTGGGCTTTTGATTGCCAAAGAAGAATTCTTGCTACCGATCGAAGTGACCAACGAAATTATCATGATGAATCAGCTGACTTTCGTGCCGCGCGCGCCTAATTTTATCGAAGGTGTGATCAATCTTCGCGGTACCATCGTTCCAGCGATCAACTTGAGAAAAATGCTCGGGATGTCCAACGAGAAGCCGACCGCTCAAAGTCGCATCATTATTGCTCACTTTGATGAAGTTATGATAGGTCTCATCGTCGATGGCATTACCTACGTCATCTCCGTGCCCGAAGAGCAGCTGCAGCAGCAGGTCCTGCCGAGCAAAGGCAATAGTTCGGAGCTGATCTCGATGATCAGCAAGCGCGGGAGTCAAGTGAACGGAGTGATTGATATCGCCAAAGTGTTGAGTGAAACCGGCATCAATTATCAGGCTCAAGATGAAGAAGTCGAAGAAGAATCTCATTAAGGTCTTAGGGTGGCTCTCAGTGGTCCTCATCGTCATGATGAACGGGCTTGGCATAGCCGCGACTCCCAAGCCACGGCCGGCTGCCACACCTCCCAAAGTTGCACCAGCGGCTAGTTTTACTGTGGCTTCTCGGATAAAAGACATCGGTTTTCTGCGCGATGGAATTATCTCCGATGCACCTCCCGGCAAAGTTCTGCCAGGACGGGTTGGCCTCAACGAAATGGTTTTTAGCGCCCCCGGCCAGGGTATGCGGCGCGTACGCTTTTGGTTGAAGGCAGGCGAAACTCCGGTCGTAACGATCGATTTAGCCCCAGCAAAAAATCCCTTGGATCCCGTTTGGAAAACTCAGGAAAAGATCATCGCCGCTGACAAACTCGCGAAATCGATCAGCATCTGCAATTGGTATCAAGAGAAAACCAATGACGCGTCCGTGTGCCATCGGGAAACCTTTCTAGATGACGTGGCCGTCTCGGAGCCGACCCTCTTTCCCATGGATGAGATGCGCAGCTTACTTGGTATTCGCGATCTCAATACCTACCGCAGCCTCGTGCACCGCGCCTACGAGACGAAAGATCTCGCGGTCACGCAGAGCATTGAAGACTTCTATGCCCGGCGCGCCGGTCAGAATTCTGTCATGCAGCTCGCCGCGCTCCACAATTTTCTCCGCGGGGATTGTCCAAGGGTTCATGCCATCTGGTTGGACGGGGAACAGACTCTCGCTGCCAATCCTCAACTGACTCTCTACAAAGCTCTCTGCGTCGAGTTATCAGGCCAAACTGATGCCAGCCAAGATCTTCTACAGGCCGCGCTTCAGTCGAATAAGACGCCTCCTGCTTACCTGTTTTATCATGCAGGACGACAGCTTTTAGCGAAAAACGCTACCAAGTCATGGGAACTGGCCAATACCTGCGTCCGCCTCTACCCTTTCGACCTGCCTTGCCAAGAACTCGGAGCCATGGCCGCCCGCATCGATTCAAAATTCTTTAAAAAGCAGCGATTTAACTTAGAGGAAGGCACCTTCAAAACCCTACTGACGCTCGAAGATCTGCTGCCCAAGGGCAAAACCGATCAGGCCTTCTTCACCGTCATTCAGCTCTTGAACGCCTATCCGCAGAGCCTGGAATTCTACCTTTTTCTCGCTTGGACCGATTCCGTCGCACAGCTCGCGCCACATTCCGAATACATCAATCGCAAGTTGGCCGTGGCCACTCTGATGGGCGGCTCGACCTTTGATAAAATTATTGATGCCTTGGAAAAAGGCGAGCTCCCTCTGCTTTTGATCCCCGCCTATCGCAGCAAGCTCAAAATGGACCCGGCGGACCCCAACACCTGGTTTCGATTGATTCGTGCTTATGCCAAAGCGGAGAATTGCGATCAGGTCCTCGAGACGATTAAAGAAGGCTCGGCTGTACTACCCAAATACAGTGTCCCTCTTCTACAGATGCAAGCCAGCTGTTATGTGCAGAAAGAAAAGCTGAAAGATGCGCTCGAAGTCTATCTCAAGATCGTCGAACTCAAGCCCAAAGCTTGGACGACATACTACAATCTCGCCGCTGTGTACGAGCGGCTTAAGATGAAAAAAGAAGCGTCTGAGGCCTACAAGCAAACCCTGCAGAACGCACCCCCGAACGATGTCAAAGACAACGTGCAATATCGTCTGCTTCAGATTCAAAATGAGGCCGTTCCTTAATAACTGATCAAACCT
>CANJJY010000352.1 GCA_947474445.1 Oligoflexaceae bacterium | reverse complement strand
GGTCCGCCAAGGATTCGTTGGCTTTACACAGGTGATGAAGGTAAGCACGCGTGTAGCGCTGACAGGTGGAACACGGGCAATTCGGATCGAGCGCTTCGGTCGAGAACTTATAGGCGCCCCGCTCCAGGCGACGCTGACCAACCGAGGTATAGACGACGCTTTGCTGCGCGTGAGCGGTTGGAATAATACAATCGAACATGTCGACACCGCGATGCACGGCTTCCAAAAGATCGATCGGCGTGCCGACCCCCATCAAATAACGCGGGCGATCTTCCGGCAGCATGGCCGCTGAGAGTTCGGTGAAGTCTTCACGCTGCGATTTCGTTTCACCGACTGCCAGACCGCCGATGGCAAAACCATCGAAGGGAAGCTGACAGAGGAATTCGGCACTTTGCTTGCGCAAGTCTTCATAGCAAGCCCCCTGGACGATACCAAAGAGACTTTGCGGCGAATCGCCCCGTGCATCGAGACTCCGCTGGGCCCAACGATGCGTGAGCTCCATCGCGGCCTTGGCCGTGGCGTAATCCGAAGTCGAGGGTACGCACTGATCGAGGACCATCATAATATCGCTGCCAATAGCTTTTTGCGTGGCGATACTGAGCTCAGGACTGAGCTGGATATCCTTACCATCGATATAACTTTTGAAGCGTGCCCCGTCTTCGCTCATCGAGCGCGAGTGCGGCAGTGAGAATATCTGAAAGCCACCCGAATCGGTGAGAAATGAACCCTTCCACGTGGTCAGACCATGAATCCCGCCGAGACTGCGAAAAACCTCAGGACCGGGACGGAGCAGCAGGTGATAGGTATTGGCGAGCAGGATCGTCGATCCAGCCGTTTCGAGATCTTCAAAACGCAGGCCTTTAACCGTCGCTTGCGTGCCGACCGGCATGAAAAGCGGGGTTTGGATTTGACTGTGAAGGGTCGTAAAGGAGCAAGCTCGCGCGCGCGAGTGCGAGGCTTTAGCCTCCAATTTGAAATTCAATCGACTCATCGGTGACTTCGCCAAAATAAGGGGGTCAGAGATTCCGCGTAGACCTTGGCTTATAGCGGGAAAGGGAGATTCTGGCAATCAGAGAGTCAGCTCGGCATTGCCAAACGCAGCTGGGTAGAAAATCAGACTGACACCGAGGGTAGGGATCACAAAGAAAAGAGCCTTACCTGCCACTTTTGGCATAGAAAGGCTCTTATCGACACCTATATACGGCAAACTGTCATAGATTGGGATCGAGAGGCATAGCTTCAATGACGGCGGGCTCTTTGCCATCGCGCTTAGCCGTATCGATCAGAGCTGCCTCGACCGACTGCGTGGCTAGGTCTTCGGTCTTATTCAAAAGGAGATCGCTCACACTCAGGGCTACTTGAACGATGGGGAGCTGCGCGGTGATCGCTTTAAGCGAATCACCGTCGAAGTCGACCAGCATATCGTGATCGGCCAGCGTCGATGGTGAGAGCAGGGCCGTTACGTTTGGATCGAGGGATTTAGAGATGGCCCAATTCGTCCGGTAACTTTCCGGCTTCAGGCCGACCCGGACTCCCTTGTAGTAAGCGGTCAGGCCAATCGTCACGCGCGTCTCAGTCGAGGCCACGACGCGAGCGACCATATAAGCTCCCGTGACGGCCGTGGGCGGCACGATCGCTTCAGAGTTGGCATCGCCAGCCGGTGCCTCTCCTTCGCTAGTCTGGGGTTCTGTGCCCGCTGGGGGCACTGTATCGACCGTCGGATTCTGTTCAGCAATCTGCGGCAGCTGATCGAGATCCTCCATCTGATTATTATCGTCAGGTGTTGCGGCCTGATGGGTTCGACCACAAGCCGTCAGTAGACTAAGGCTGATGATGAACATGATGTGATGTTTCACTGGGTCACTCCTCTAGTTGAAAAGCGTATCGGCTCTTGAGGAGTGGCCTAAAGAACTTTAGAGGGAAGTTTATTAGCCCTAGAAATCTCGGGCTTTAGCTGGCAGTGCCCCAATCTTTACAGGGGGGAAGGAAGACTATCGAGGCTTTCGCCTTCTATTTCATTTGTCTCATTGTGGCTCTAAGGTCCCTGACTGATGGGACAATATCAGCTCGGGGCGCTCAACTCATCCGGCCCCCCTGTTTTTTCACTGAAAAGCCTCAGCCTCGCGCCTTCTTGCAAAGCGCGTGATACTCGCCAAGAGCTTCTGATAGTCGATCGGTTTGCTCAGATGATGATCGCAACCTGCCTTGAGGCAGCGTTCCAATTCTTCTTTCATCGCATGAGCGGTCAATGCGATGATAGGTTTCTTATATCCCTGCTCACGGAGTTGGCGGGTCGCCTGATACCCGTCCGTCCCCGGCATCTGTATGTCCATGAGAATGATGTCGTAAGAGTTTTTCAGGGCTTTCTCGACCGCCTCGCGACCATCGTTGGCTGTCTCCACTGCGGCGCCTGCCAGCTTGAGAAGACGACTGATGAGCTGCCGATTGTCGACTGCATCATCGGCCAGCAAGATCCTGAGGCCGTCGAGCCTCTGTTGCTTTTCATGGAAGAGCTCGGGGGCCGACTCCCCTGACTTTTTGATGACAGCTTGCCCATCGATCTTTGATTCGATGCGACCTGGATCGATGGTCACCTGAAAGGTCGATCCACTGCCGGGGCGACTTTCGGATAGAATCACGTCGCCACCGAGCAGCGAAGCTAATTCCTTAGAAATGACCAGTCCGAGCCCGGTGCCTCCATAGCGGCGCGACGTCGAACTATCGGCTTGCATGAAAGGTTGGAAAAGCCGTCCCGCCTCGCTGGCCGTAAGCCCGCAACCAGTGTCCTTGATTAAAAACTTCAAGCGCGTCTCATCACAGATCTGTTCGCAGGAAAGGATCAGTTCCACGCGGCCGCGCTCGGTGAATTTGAGAGCATTGCCTATCATGTTGTTGAGAATCTGCTTGAGGCGCAGGGGATCTGTCCAGATCTGCAGGGGCAGATCCGTCGTGGCTTTTATCTCGAGCTGGAGCCCTTTTTCGTTCGCCTTATAGCTATGCACCGTCCGCAGATCGCGCAGGATTTCCACCAGCGAGACTTGACTCCGCTCCGCTTCAATCCGATCCGCTTCTATCTTGGCGAGATCCAAGACATCATCAATGATTTTTAATAGCACTTTGCCATTCCGAGAGATGGCGGTGATGCAGTTCTGTTTGTCTTCATCCGAATGCAGAGGCGATCGCAGAAGATCGGCGAAGCCAAGGACCGCGCCGAGCGGTGTACGAATCTCATGGCTCATATTCGCCAGAAAACGGCTTTTAGCTCGACTTGCCGCCTCAGCGGCTTCATGGAGGATCGCAATCTCTCGCAGCTTTTGCTCGAGGGTAGCATTCTTCTCCTGAAGATCTTTGCTCTTTTGCGCCAGCTCAACGAAGGTTCTGACTTTGCTGCGCACGACATGTGGGTGAAGAGGCTTCAAGAGGTAATCAACGGCACCCTTCTCGTAGCCTTCAAACACCTGACTTTTACTATTCTGAGACGCTGTGACGAAGATCACTGGAATGCCGCGACTGCGTTCGGCGCTGCGCATGAGGCGGGCGAGCTCAAAGCCATCCATATGGGGCATTTGGACATCGAGGAGAGCCAGCGCGAAGTCGTGATCCAAAAGAAGGGCCAAGGCCTCATTGCCCGACAAAGCCGTCAAGATCTCAATGTCTGGCGCCGCAATGAGACTCTCCAGAGCCAAAAGATTTTCGCGCTTATCATCGACGAGCAAGATCTTGGTTCGTGTCATGTCTTAGGTTCCTTCGGTGGCACTGAGCCGCTCGAGCAACTGTGATATCTGCGTCAGTGACAAAATGTGATGGATAGGGCCGAGTTTGATGGCCGCTTGCGGCATCGTCGAAATTTCAGCAGTTTCTGGATCTTGCACAATGGTCAAACCACCTAGCTCGCCGATTTTATGCAGGCCGCGCGCTCCATCCTGGTTAGCTCCCGTCAAGAGGATGCCCAAGAGCTGGGGGCCGTAAGCGATCGCTGCTGATTCGAACAGCACGTCGATCGAGGGCCGCGCCCAGTTCTCGGGGGCCTCGTTGGAAAGAGAAAAGGTCCCGTCTCTTTCGAGCAGGAGATGATAGCCCGGAGGAGCCAGATATAAGGTACCAGGAACGGGCATCTCTTTTTCCTCAGCCTCTTTGATGACCCACGATTCCTGGCGGCGAAAGGCTGCCGCGAAATCGAGATGAGTCCGATCGAGGATGTGCAGGCACAAGACCAGCGGCCATGGAAAAGGCGCCGGCAATTCCTCGAGCAAGGTCGAGACGGCCCGGAGTCCGCCTGCAGAAGCCCCCAAGACGATGAGTCGGGGTGCTTTGGTTTTGGTGGCGACCTCGATCGGCGTCATGACAAGAGCCTCCCGACCACTTGAGGTTCGGGACGCAGTATCTTGCGATAGATCTTTTCTGCCCCATCGACGTCCTCAAACACTTCATGGCCATTCAAGAATTTGATCGATTCCTTGCTGCCGAGGCCCAAAAATCCCTTATAGCAGAGACTCCTTAAGAATAGATCGAGAACCCGCGCCTGTAGCTCTCGTTTGAAATAGATGAGCACGTTACGGCAGAGGATCAGTTGAATCTCAGAAAAAACGTCGTCCGTGACGAGGTTGTGATCAAAAAAAACGATGTTAGAGCGCAGACTCGGGTCGAGACGCGCAGCCCCATAGGCGACGGTATAATAGTCGGC
>CANJJY010000351.1 GCA_947474445.1 Oligoflexaceae bacterium | reverse complement strand
AGCTGTCTTTGTAGATGTCTGTACGGTCCGGGTACTGCTGATGAGTCTCGGCCTGATAGGAATCTCTGTCCTCGGCATCGCCACAGTATTCCTTCTGAAATTCTTCGGCCATGCCTCCCCTGGTTGGGCTTCGACGATCTCTCTCCTGCTCACTGTCGTGTGTCTGCAGAGCGTTTTGCTTTCTGCCGTTCTGACCTTTATCCTGTTCATCTTTCGCAATCTCAACACCGAATCACCAGTCGGAGCCTACGCACGGCTCGTCAAAGATGTTGCCGATGTGGATGCAATTAAATAGATCAGAGTCGATCAGCCTCCCTTAGGGAGCTCGCGCGACGCCTTCAAATGGCGAACTGATGACTTTCCCAGAATCTGACACCAGGAGAAAGCTCATCGACGGGGTGGTATGAGCTGCGCACCAGTGCCCTTTTGCATCGAGAGCGATCCAACCGTAGCTGCGTGAACGGGCCAGAGCCTCATCTAAGGTTTTTCTGCAGGCAGCTTCCAGACTCATTCCATCCCTGACTCTGGTTTCAATGCGCACAGCCACCGCGTCATCGACGATTTCCTCTCCAATACCGGTCGCGGCGACAGCCGCCCAGGAGCTCGCGTATGTTCCTGCCACCGTGCCTGAATCACTGATGCGTCCGGGTTCCTCAAAGCCGCGACCTCCTGTGCTCGTCCCGACTCTCAACTGACCCGCACGATCGCTAATGATGACGCCAACTGTATCGCAGCTGTCCGTTTTGGACTCGATCGCCTGCTTTTTGCGCCCCATCCAGCTCTCGAGCCTCTTGGCGGTAACGAGATTTTCGACAGGTAACTCGAGATGCCGGGCCAGCCAATCGTGGCCGGGCCCGGTGAGGACGCGGGACGATGCGTCCTGCAAAGCCAGGGCTAAGAGGGAAGGATGGCGAACTTCCGTAATCGAGATGACTCCAGAAAACTGCTGCCGGATACCATCCATCACGGCCGCTGTGAGCCGCGGCACACCATCTGCTTGGAGAGCCGAACCAAAACCGGCGTTGAACTGCGCATCATCTTCCAACTCTTGCAGGCACGCGACCACCTGCGCAAGGTCCTGATGCCCAGCTCCCAGCGATTGAGCCACTGCGCGCTGAAGTCCTTCGACAGCTTTTTTGATCCCCGCCGCGCTTGGATCCATTGGTCCCGCTCCCCCGTGGAGAAAAATCAGGGGAGGTTCGGCCCGGCCACAATAAAACTGCATCGTTCACTCCTCAAAAACGTGATCCCGGAAGCGTGAGAGTCTCTCCTGCGGAAAAATCGGACCATGGCCCGCCAAAGTCGATTTTCGTAAACCTGTCGACCACTTCCATGAGACAATCTCTAGCGAAGTCGACGGAAATCAGCTCAGACCTTCCCCGTCTGCCGCGTTCAGAGAACCGAAGGAAGAGATTAACATGGTTGCCAAAGAAGCTGTCTATCTGATGATCGAACCCTTTCATGCCTATGGCCACGATCTGATGCGCCGAGCTTTTGAGGACTTTGGTCTCCGCTGCGTCATCCTCGTCGAGGACGTCTACGATGCACTTCATAAGCGGGAATACTGCGCACCTATCCCTGAAGCATGGGTAGCCGCCTACTACTATTGCCCGCGCGATCGAGCTTCGTATGTCGCCCGACGGCTCCAAAAAAAATATGATCTGGTCGCTCTTATTCCTTGGTCGGAACCAAGTCTTGAATTGGCCATCGCTCTCTTGAATTGCTTGAGCATCGACTGGGTGCGACCTGAGATCCTGGCACGCTTTCGCAACAAGTTTGAGCTCAAGAATTATCTGCGCCTGCATCATCCAAACATTCGGATGAATGCCTCCTGGACGATCCAACATGCCGAAGACGTGGAAAAAATCCGCAGTCAGCTGCCCTCCAAATTCGTCATCAAGCCCATAGACGGCGTCAGTAATCAAAGAGTCGGATTTTTCACCAGCGATCAACCGGCCAAGAGTTTCATCGATTACTTTATCGCCTCGGGATCGGGTCGCTATGTGCTCGAAGAATTCATCGAAGGCACCGAATATGCCGTCAATGGCCAAACCGATGAAAAAGGCGATGTCATCGTCTATTCCATCCTTCGCTACCACCACAAGAACATCAATGGTCGACCTAACGTCTACACGCGCAGCGTTCATGTTCGCACCTCTGACCCTGCCTTCACCCCGCTCAAGCTTTACGCCGAAAGCGTGGTCCGCGCTTTGGGCCTCCATCGCTGCCCTTTTCATGCGGAAATTCGGCTCGATCCCGAGCGAGGTCCTTGCCTTGTCGAAATTGGAGCTCGCTCGGTCGGCAATCAACTCGTCTTGCTGATGCGGGACGCTCACGGCTCGGCTCTTGACCCCCTTCGCATCGCGGCTTACTTCTACCTTTCGGCCAAGCCTTTGACTCAGTGGCCTCTGGACTGGGCTCGCTACGACCGAACACAAGCTCTCAATGTCGACGGCATCACTGATCAATCGGGATTGATCACCGCCCTATCGGGCATCGAAGCGATCGAACAGCATGAATCCTTTCGCCGATGGGTGGTGAAGCCCGAAGTCGGTCGATCCATTAAAGTGACTCAAGATCTCCTCTCGCAGCCTTACTCGTTTCACCTGGCAACGGATCTGAAGGATGTGGACTTACTTTTGGAGGCCGAGCAGCTCGAAAAACAGCTGCTTATTCGCACGCAGGGAGTCGATCGTTCCCTGCGCGTCAACGCCTTTTTCGTTCATGTGACGCAGAGAATTATCTTTAAATTTAAATGGTTAAAATTCCGTCTTTCCCTACGGTCGTGAGTGAAATCGCGCGTGTTCTGCGAGGAGAGCTGAGGGAACACTTTGTACTGTAAACCTCTGGTCATCGACCGAGATTTCGAGCTAAGACTAGCCTTAGGAAATTTGCTAAGGAGACCCTCTATGAAAAAGTCTTTACTCGCTTTCGGATTGACCCTGTTTGCCGCCCAACACGCCAATGCTGCACGTATCGAATCGGTCACTTACAATGGAAGTGGCTGCCCGGTCGGCTCTCTTTCAAACATTCCCGACAGCTTCGATGGTCAGTGGCTGACTCTCGATTTTGCGCGCAGTAACAATAGTTTGCGCGTAGCCAAAGGCGGGGATGCTTCGCTCGAAGAAAGCCGGAGAAATTGCATTGTTTCCTTGCGCCTCGATAACGCGTCCGATTATCGCTTTGCGGTGCAAAGGGTCGTGTCATGGGGCCAGTATCAGATCGGCGATGGAGATCTCTTCCAATTCACCCTCGCTAATTTCTTTGAAGGTCAAGGTACCACCAAAGAACTTGAAGTCTCGGCGCGAGGGCCATCGGGATGGCAAAGCTTCACCTTCGACCGGAACATCAGCGATGGGGACTTGCTTTGGAGCTCCTGCGGCCTCGATCGGGCTCTTTCTCTCAACTCTTCTGTTCGCGTTGGGCCGACCCAGGACGGCAGCCGAGAAACCCGCTCGCAAGGGCGCCTCGATAAGGTAGCCTATCGCTTTACCTTCCAAAAGTGCCGACGGTAGTCATCACTACTGATGGGGCGTGGAGTAGAATATCCTTCATTTCTCCACGCCTTTTCCAATAAATTTTCTCATATTTTCCCTTCAAAAACCGAATAGACCGTGACAACGCCGTTTCTCTGGCGAGAGTCTGTTCGTCACAGATCTCAGCCTTTTGTTCCAAGGATGGAATATGGCTTATTTATGCAAAAGTTTAATTCCGCTGGGAGTCCTGACTCTTGCCCTCCAGGTCTCCGCCTGCAGTCCGTCTCAAGGCGATGAAAGGGATATGGCGGCTAGCCTCGGCAATCCTCAATCCGGCGATGCTGTAGGTCGCACCGACGACAGCACATCGACCGAAGGAGCCAAAGATCCTAGTTTGTCCCTCGCCAAATATTTGACGGTCAGCTACAAAGAGGACCTCACTCCTCTCCTTCAAAGCTATTGCACCACTCAATGCCACAATGCGACCGCACTTGATAGCGGTCCTGTGTTTGATACCTACGACACCGCCATGAAATTAGCTCAAGAGATGCAAGATGCCATCGACAATCAAGAAATGCCGCCTGATGCAAAAGCAGGAATATCTCAAGAGGCAAAAGACGACCTAAAACTCATTTCGACTTTGCTCACGCAATGGCGCAAGGATAATTATTTGAATACCTATGCGACTTTGCAGGTCAGCTATACGCGCTTACTAGCGCCCATGGCAGGAGAACTCTGTTTGAGTTGTCATACAGCCAGTTCGAGCTTTGCCGAACCCGATCTCAATACTCTGGCGAGTTGGGAGGGACATGTGACACATATTGAAGACGAAGTGCGGAATCAACGCATGCCCCCCGGCATCAATAGCAATGAGTCCAAAAGACTTTTTAATCTCATTGAACAATGGGAAAAGCTGTCGTTCCCCTTTTAACTTTCCTCTCTATTAAAATCGGTGAACGCGACTCTTAAACAATTTCTCCCGGGGTATGTCTTCGGAGAATGGGATGATAGGGGCTCGACGCCACCAGATACAGGCTCTCACAGACTCGGGGTAGAGGAAAACTTCTCTCAAAACTCTTTCATCGAAAATTTGGCTGTCTTGTACAACCTACATTCTAAAAAAGAATGATTCATACGCAAAATCATCAAGACCTTGTCCACACGTTCTTTCATGGTCTTTCATCGGCATGTTACTAGGTGATTTTCCTATAAGT
>CANJJY010000350.1 GCA_947474445.1 Oligoflexaceae bacterium | reverse complement strand
TTCAGCCCTTGCGAGAGGCTGGCCTGAGGTTGGCGGCTCAGGGATTGACGACGGTCGAAGAGGTTCTGCGCCAGTGTCCTAAGCCTCCTGCGTGAATCCTTACGGAACAGGGACGCGAGGACGCCGCTCGCGAGCTCTCGTTTTCAAGGGAGTCTTGCGTTGAAAATACTGATTGTGAGAGGGGTTTTTCGAATAAAAAAGGCCCAGTAATGGGCCTTTTACATCAAGAAATCAGTTGCTGTTTTCCAGATATCGTTCTTCGGCTAAGCCCCAGTTCTTTGGCGAACGCCAGAGACCAGAGAGAAGCAGCTCACGCATCAGAAAAAATTCCTTAGGTAGTTTGTCGTAGAGCTTCTCAAACAGCTCTTCTTGCGACAAGACCTCGGCTTTCCACTGTTCGCGATCAACCTTCATTAACTTATAAAACGATTCCTTCTTGAAATCAGAACCCTTCCACTCGAGATCCTGATAGCGCGGCATCCATCCGAGCGGACTCTCTTCGGCAAAGGCCCGACCATGGACGCGATCGATGATCCACTTCAAGACTCGCATGTTCTCGCCGAATCCAGGCCACATGTATTTGCCGTTTTCGTCTTTGCGAAACCAGTTGACCGAGAAAATCCGCGGAGGATTCGCGATCGAACGACCCATCTGCAACCAATGATTGAAGTAATCGCCCATATTGTAACCGCAGAAAGGCAACATCGCCATCGGATCGCGTCGCACCTGACCGATCGTACCGCCAGCCGCTGCCGTCATTTCCGAGCCGATCGTCGCCGCTAGGTATACCCCGAAGTTCCAGTTGAACGACTGATAAACCAAGGGAACCGTCGATGCCCGGCGTCCGCCGAAGATGAGAGCACTGATCGGCACACCTTTAGGATTGTCCCAGTTCGCATCGACCGATGGACATTGCGATGCCGGCGCCGTGAAGCGCGCATTGGGATGCGAAGCCTTACGCCCACAATCGGGAGTCCAGGGCTTGCCCTGCCAGTCGATCAATTGAGCGGGAGCTTCGTGAGTCAAATCTTCCCACCAAACGTCGCCATCGGGAGTCAGGGCTACGTTGGTGAAAATCGTATTGCTTGCCACTGTTGCAATCGCATTGGGATTGGATTCAGGCGATGTGCCCGGCGCCACTCCAAAGTATCCGGCTTCAGGATTGATCGCATATAGCTTGCCATCAGCACCGGGTTTGATCCAGGCGATGTCATCACCGACGGTGGTGATCTTCCAGCCATCGAAACCTTTGGGAGGCACGATCATCGCAAAGTTGGTCTTGCCACAGGCACTCGGAAAGGCCGCTGCTACGTAAGTCTTTTCTCCGGTCGGCGATTCCGCGCCGAGAATCAACATGTGCTCTGCCAGCCAATCTTGGTCGCGACCGAGCACCGAAGCGATGCGCAGGGCGAAACACTTCTTACCGAGCAGCGCATTGCCGCCATATCCACTGCCGTACGACCAGATCGAACGTTCTTCAGGAAAATGAACGATGTACTTCTTCTCGGGATTACAAGGCCAGGCGACATCCTTTTGGCCTCTTTCGAGGGGAGCTCCGACCGAGTGAAGGCAGGGAACAAAAAAGCCATTGGCCAAGACGTCCAGAGCTTTGCGACCCATTCGCGTCATGATTTTCATATTGACGACGACGTAGGGTGAATCTGAAATCTCGACCCCGATGTGGGAATAGGGTGAACCTAAAGGTCCCATGCTGAAAGGGATGACATACATCGTCCGTCCCCGCATGGAGCCCTTGAACAGCTCCTTCAAATTCGCTTTCATCTCAACGGGATTCGCCCAATTGTTGGTGGGCCCTGCATCCTGTTTGCGCTGACTGCAGATGAAGGTGCGATCTTCGACCCGCGCGACATCGGTCGCGTCCGAGCGGGCGAGAAAGCTATTGGGGCGCTTTTGTTGATTAAGTGGGATCAGGGTGCCCGCTGCGACCATTTCCTGACATAGACGCTTGTATTCTTCGTCCGAGCCGTCGCACCAATGCACTCGATCTGGTTGGCAAAGTTCGTGAACGCTCGTGACCCAACTGATCAGGGCCTCGTTTTTCACAAAGGAAGGAATGAGATCTTTGGTTTCTACTTGTGAACTTGTCACTGTTTGTTTCATGGACTTTCGTCTTTCCCAGCAAGTGGATCCTGTGGATCAGGATCCTGGTCTCTTTTGCCCGGCGCTAGCGCCCTTTATTCGATCGTCTCTCGCGCCGAAGTTAGGGTCAAGCGGATTTCGTTGGCCAACGCCCCAAGGAGACGACCGTGGCGTCGTATGAGCAAAAGACCGCCAAGAAGAACTTTCAATTGCGCATATTCACGCTGCAAAATGTCGCTTTGCCCGGGCGCCCCGCCCCGCCTGGGCTTCAAGGCAGGTCGCGATAGCATGAACTAGGTCGGCAAGCCCTCGGGCGCCGAGGATGCCCAGCGGGGAAAGGCCTTGCTGGAGGAATCGATTTTTTTGAGGATGGGCAGGACCTGAGGCTTTGGAACCAAAGCAATGGGCCAGACGGCATCTAAGGGGTGTCACGACGCAAGGCATACTTCCACAGAAGCTGTTGCGAGGTGATGTAGTCTGCGTTGAGAATGCGGAGCTTTTCACTCAAGACAGCGGCGCAGCTGCGATAAAAATAGGCCTTCACCGCTTCGCCCTCTTTGTGCAGAAACGATTCGAAGCTTTCCGCTTCGAGGGAAAAAAGGAAAGCTGGTGATTCGGCCGATACGGTAGCCGATCGAGGTGATTGATCGAACAGACTCAATTCACCAAAGCTATCGCCGGCCTTGAGCGAAGCGAGGCGGTGCGATTCATTGCTCATAGGATCGCGCTTGTAGACCGACAATTGACCGCTGAGAATGATGAAGAGACCGCGCGTCGGCTCACCTTCGATGACGGCATGCGCTGATTTCTTGATGATCTGAATGCTGCCCATCGAATAGATGCGTTTGCGTTGATCGAGATTGAAAGGCTTGAAGAGAAAAATTCTCAGCAGTTGATCCGCGCCCCAATTGAGGTCGCGATACTGATCGATATTAGGAGCTTCGCTGGAGCTGACGGGGACGTTCATATGAGAACCTGTTTGATAGAAACGGTCTCTGCTCGAAGATGCTGCAGCTTTACCACAGCCTTTATTCTAACAGAGCTTCAACTTCCGGGTCTAGCGAAGCCCCTGAACCAGATCGAGGCGGGAAAATTCTGCCCAGCGCGAACTTCACTTCAATGACTCAGGATCCTAACGAAACCGGCGATCAGAATCAATGTCAGCAGCAAGAGTAGATAAGGATGGACGTGCACGCGCTGCGACCAAGGGCGTTTGAAGAGTATCGTATGGCCTCTTTCGCTGATCAGGACATTCGCCATGAGGCGATTTTGTAGTTCGGTTCGCATGATCAACTCCTTTGGGAAATCTCATGGATCAGTCGGTTAAGGTGTCACCATAATACCGAACGCATTGAAACAAAAGACCGGCAAATATACCGCCAGACGAGGTCGTGTTGAGGTTTTTTTTTGATGGCGCAATGGCTGTTGAGGAGAGGCTTTCGCCGCAGAGGCCGGCGAAAGGCGCAGCGAGATGGGTTAGACTTTCTTTGAAATCCATTCGACTAAATCGATCTTCGTAAGAATATGCAAAGGCGCTCTATTCTTGTCGAGAACAATGGCCAAACCCGACTTCATGATCGTGCCTTGCAGCGAGCTCAAAGGCGTCGTGAGTTCGACCGTCGGTACCGATCGCTCCATGATCGATCCCACGCTTTCGTTGGCTCCATCGGTGGAACTGAGAAAATGAAGGAGGTTATCTTCAGTCAAAACGCCAACCAGTTGGCCATGAGATTGGACAGGCAATTGGGAAATGGCCTGCTGCTGCATGAGTTCGATGGCGACCGCCGCACTCGAACTCGCTTCGACCGTGATAAGCGGACGCTTGGGTTTGGAGGCGAGCAGTACCTGAACCGTACCAGCCATGATAGAAGGCCCGGCAAAATTATTGTCAGCCATCCATTTGTCATCGACAAACTTCGTCATGTAGTTACGGACGCCATCGGGCAGAATAACGACACAATTTTGCCCTTTGGTCAGAGCTTTCGCTTCCTTGAGCGCAGCATAAAGAGCCGATCCGGACGATCCACCGCAGAGCAAACCCTCTTCGCGAATCAAGCGTCGGGCGAGGAGGAAAGATTGTCGGTCGTTCGTCTTCACCCACGTATTGATCATCGAGCGATCGAGAACGTCAGGCACGAAATCATAGCCGATACCCTCGACCTTGTAGGAGCTGACGTCGGTTCCACCACCGAGGATAGATCCTTCGGGATCGGCACCGACGACGATGCAATGAGGATTGGCTTCTTTCAGGCGTCGTGCGATGCCGGTTATCGTTCCCCCGGTACCGGCTCCCACGACGATCATGTCCACGCGGCCGTTGAGATCGTCGAGGATTTCTTGGGCGGTGGTATCGTAGTGGGCTTCGGGGTTGGATGGATTGCCGTATTGATCGAGAATATGAGCGTTGGGCAGTTCTTTCTGCAAACGCTTAGCTATGCTGATATGGCTTTCAGGGGCATCCCAGGCAGCCTCGGTCGGAGTTCGAATAATTTCTGCACCGAGGGCCTCCAGCACCACCTGCTTTTCACGACTCATCTTTTCGGGCATCGTTATGATGACGCGGTAACCGCGCACCGCGCCGGCCAGCGCGATGCCTATTC
>CANJJY010000349.1 GCA_947474445.1 Oligoflexaceae bacterium | reverse complement strand
CGCACCTCTACTATCAGCATCCCTACGCTTGGGACATTCCGAGCATCGACCTTGAAACCAAAGGCTCTCTGCAGAGCTGGACCTTGAGCTATGACCCTACTATCTTAGCCGCGGCCTTTCTCGACGATCTAGCGGCCTTTGCGCGGCATCGGTGGAATATTGATCTCAGCTTTCATCCCCTGTCCTCACTAGATGGAGCGATCGCCCGCGATGGCCAAGTCTTCGCCCTCAGCGAGGGCGCGCCTGCTGATTCCCTAGCGAGTCTGCAAAGAACCCTTCATGCTCTCACCAAACTTCCCGGCGACAACATTCTGCGCCCCTTGGTCCAAAAAGCTCTACAGAACATCAGAACTCCGCGGCGCGAACAATTGCTGCGTGAGTGCTTGCAAAAGCTGAGTCATCACCCTCAGTTTCTGCCCTTCGCGCGCACGCCGCTCCTCGCTCACAGCAACCGCGTGATCCATGAGCAAGCATCCAGCTTTCGGTTTCTGCGATTGGCAAGCATAGGAGGGAGGCTCCAGCACAAGCGCAGCGAAGAACTGCGCTTGGCTCATGTCAGTGCTTTGGGTTCAGCCGTGCAGATGCTAGCCCATGACATCAAGCGGCCCTTCGGATTGATGGAAAGCGTGCTGCAGATGATCGCCTCTGCGGAAGAACCGGGACAGATCCAAGATCTAGCGCGCCGTCACCTCCCCCAGATCAAACGTCTCACGCAGACGATTCAAGGGATGATCAGCGATATTCTTGAGCTGGGAACTGAGCAGGAGCTCCTCACTGAACCTCTCAGTCCTCGAGCGGCGCTCGAGGAGAGCCTCCGCTTTCTGCCGACGCAACGCAAACAATTGCGCATCACCTGCGATTGGCAGCATCGACTGATGGTCGAAGGCGATCGCTACAAACTCACGCGTATCTTCAGCAATCTTTTGGCGAATGCCCTACAGGCGACGCCTGATCAAGGATCGATCACCATCAGCAGCGGCGAGCGCGCGGAGCGGGAAGGCTCACAGACCTGGATCGAGATTACGATCCACAACAGTGGCAGCTACATCCCTCCGGCTAAACGAGAAAAGATCTTTGATGCTTTTTACACGGAGGGCAAAGAGCAGGGAACTGGCCTCGGTCTAGCGATCGTCAGGAAGTTTGTCCTGGCGCACGAAGGCCATCTCCACTGCGAGTCGGATCCCAAGCTCGGGACCAAGTTTATTGTCGTGCTGCCTGCTTCCTACAAGCTCGACTCCTATCAAGAATCGATCGCTTGGGACCATGTGCTCCATGAGCCTGTGAGCCTTGCCCCAGACCCTGTACCGCTTCGCAACGATCAGACTGTCAAGCTTCTCGTCATCGACGACGATCCACTCGATGGGCAATATATCGCCGACATCGTCGCGCCGCTTCCTCACCTGTCTCTGCAAGGCGCCACCGACAAGTCGAGCGGCCTCGCGCGGGCGAGGGCCGAGGCTTTCGATCTGATTCTACTCGATTATCAATTGGGCGATCAGGACGGTTTGAGTCTCTTACCAGAAATCCGTGCCTTGCAGCCGCGCGCACAGATCGCGCTCCATTCTCATCGGAGCGAACGATCCCTGCAACAGACAGCGCTCATGCAAGGCGCCGATCTTTTTCTCCCAAAACCTTTGACGTCTCAGCTGCTTTCGGCCATCGCTTCGAACCTGCATCAAGAGACAAGCGCCGAGCGTCCCTCTCTCGTTCTCGTCGAGGATGATCCTATTTACATCGACCTATGGCAAAGCCTCACACGCTTGCCGATCAGAACTTTTTCTCATCCTCAAGCTTTGCTTGATGCCTGTGAGGCAGAGCCTTCTCTCTTCGCCGGATGCCGCGCACTGGTGACCGATGGGCGCTTTGAAACGGGCTCTGCGGGTGGCCTTGATCTCTTATCTCTCCTAGCACCACGCTTTCCATCTCTGCCGCTCTATCTTTGCAGTCACCTGGCCGAAAACCATCATCTCTGGCCGCGCATCATCAAGGAGCCGGAAGCGATCGCAGAGTTTCTGAGACACTGCGATCTTCATGCCCGCGGATAACAAAAAGCCCGCCTATGGAAACAGGGCGGGCTTTGGATTTTGCTGAGGAATCAAATGAGTTTGAAAAAACTCAGTCCGGCCACATGTAGACCACTCCGCGCATCTCGTTCTTCACCATATCGAGGAAGCGGCGATTGCTTGGATCTTTCAGGTCAACATTTTCGCGATCGATAAAATAAGATGCTTCGTCCATCGTGGTCCGCAGCATTTTAGTCTGCCAGATATTATCCGATTGCAAAGCGATGTCGATGCAATGGTAATCTTTGATAATCTTTTCATCGACGAAATCTTGGATACTGCGCAATTCGTGATCCATATAGATCCGGCGGCCGTCGGCGTCACGGGTGTATCCGCGCACGACGTAGTCGACGACCACGACATCAGATTCGAAAGCTTCGAACATGAAGTTCAAAGCGCGCAGGGGCGAGATCTCACCGCAGGTCGCGATATCGATATCGATACGGAATGAACACACCTGGCCATTGACGCGAAAGTCGGGATAGGTATGGGCGCAGATGTGGCTTTTATCGAGATGCATCTTCACATCGCCGACGCCGCTGCCTTTGATATCACTCATGAGAACCAGCGAAGAGGCTCCCCATGGATCGTAGTCCTGATCGGAGACGGCCAGAACTTCGGCTTCAATGATGTCACAGATCCCTTTGAGAATCGTGGTGACACGCTTGGCGCTAAACCGATCGTGAATATATTTGACGTAAGCAGCGCGCTCCTCGTCGTTGCGCGCGATGCAAAAATCATAGAGGTTAAAACTCAAGGCCTTGGTCAGGTTGTTGAAACCTTCCAATTTGATGGGACCTTCGAAAGGGACGACCCTTTTCATAATATTTCCTCTCCTATTTCTCCGGCGGATTCCGCCCGAAAATGCGTTCGACTCCGGGCGATACATCGACGCCCACTCTATTGGTCAGAAAGATGACCGCCAATTGCATGATGTAGTTGGCGTCTTTCTCGTCTTCGTTCAAATTCTTTTCTCGTACCAACTGGATTTCCCAACACGACGAAGGGTCGATATAGGCGAGTTGATAGGAGGTACCGTATTGCTGCTTCTCGAGCTCGACCTGTTTTCTAACGAAACTCGCCCCGAGCGATATATGGGGGATAAGCTGCGTAGTCCAGCTAGTGCTCAGTGTCTTCGTCCGACGATAGACGACCGCCTTGGTCTCAGCGTTCTGCTCCGGACTCTTTTCAATGACATAGCCGAAGCCCAGACTATTCTTGTAAAAGGCAGGTAGTCCTAACCCAAAACTCAGGGAAGAGCTAGTTCTTTCATACAGGTTATAATTGATCGTGCTAGAAAGGCTTACCCCTTTCCAATTCGCCCCGACCGAGGTCAAAGGGCCAATCCAAGGTTCCGATAATTCAGTGTAAATAATCTTTTTTGACCTAATCGCTGCGGCGGCCGCTGGCTCGGCGGTCGCCTGGGCCTGCTGTTCATAGAGTTCGTTGGCTCGAATTTGCTCCTGACGCAGCTTCTCTTGTTGATAGTCGTAGCTGATCGTCGACGTGAAAGTCAGCGGTTCGATCAGGTTCGCATCGACCGTTCGAAAGCGGGGGATGTACCAATCGACGTTGCCATTACCCTGATCTTTGAACATGGCACCGGGGCTTCGCACGCGCTTTTCTTTGACTGCCATCAGTTCACGCCGCGCTTCTTCCTTGAGATCGAAGAGAGAGTCACTCGGCAAAGCTTGCGGTGACTGTGCAGGCAGAGCTTCCTGCATGCGATCGAAAACCTGCCAACGCTGATCGGTTTTGAGGGTCAAGCGCTGATGGGGCACCATGATGTCTTCATCGGCGACGTCGCGATCTTCCGGATAGAGCTGCTTTCTATCACTAGGAAAATAAACGAGAGGCGCTCCTTCCTTGGTTCGTAGACCACCGTAGGGTCCATCGCGCACGACGACCGGGCGAACCGATGCGCTGAGACTCCAATTCATAATGTGATGCACATAGGAATCACCTGAATCGCCAGCTAAAAGATGCGGCAGCCGCCCCATTCCATCGATGGGTAAATTCAGCGTTATCCCCGTCCTCCATGACCGAATCATGCTGCGTTCATCGCTGAGACCGAGATGTTCAATCGATCGAAGTTCAGCTTCCGCGAAGTGATCGAGGCGGAAGATGGAATCAGTGATCAAGGGCGTGTTGAACTGAACACTATAACGCTGCCAGCTCCCGTTGCCCAAGCTGACATCGAGAATCCTGTCATTGTCCTTGGTATTAGGCTTTTGTTCCTGAATCGCGATCGCCCGCCCCTGGACCTCGGCATAGATCGGCAGCGATAGAAAACCCGGCGGGAGCAGGCGAAAATAACGAGTCTGGAGATTAAAACTCGCGGGCATCTGCTGTCCAGCGTAGCGATCGACGTCGAGAACTCCATCGGCATAGGCCGTCCCAAGACCGGCGTAGAAGTCTTTTCCGTCAAAATCCATCTTTGCCTTGGACGTCAGATACTGAGTGGCTTCGATTCGCTTGCCGAAAGCTCGCGCCAGGTTTTCAGGTATATAGAGGTCGTCGGTATAACGGTGATCGGAAGCTACCTTACCTTTTGTCACAAAAGACAAGCGCGGCGCGAGAAAGTAGCGCCCGTCCCAATCCTGTTTTCCGCGCTGGGTATTAGAGGGAAAGCCGAGGCGATCGCGCACTTGAT
>CANJJY010000348.1 GCA_947474445.1 Oligoflexaceae bacterium | reverse complement strand
TGCGCGAGAGGCAGGATTTCGTCGAGATCATCAAGCGCAACGGGAACCTTCTTTTGAGCATTATCGATGATATACTCGATTTGACGAAAGTTGAGGCAGGCCATATGGCACTTGAAACATTGCCCGTGCGGCTCGATCTGATCATCGATGAGATCAGTACCTCTCACGGTAAAGTGGCTCAGGAAAAGGGGATCGCTTTTAAGGTCGAAGCTTCTCCCGACATTCCAAAAATGATTGTGACCGATCCTCTGCGCCTCAAACAAGTGCTGAATAATATTGTCGGTAACGCCACCAAGTTTACAACACGCGGCTCAGTGACCCTTGGCATCGAACTGGAGAAGGCAGGGGCCCAGAGTGAGCTTTTGAGGTTTACCGTCTCCGACACGGGGAGGGGAATTTCAGAGGAAGAGGCGCAGAAACTGTTTGAACCCTTTACCCAGGCCGACCCATCGACCACGCGAAAGTTCGGCGGCACCGGCCTTGGACTTTCGCTGTCTCGGCGGCTTGCACGCATGCTCGGGGGCGATGTCGTGCTGCAGCGCAGCGAGCCAGGGCTTGGCAGTAGCTTCATCATTACGATAGAAACGGGCCGACGAGGGAGTGATGAATTCCTGCTGCTGGCTGAGAAGGGGGACTCTTTGTCGGGAAATTCGGAACCTGCTCTCCGCGATATGTGTATTTTAGTGGTGGACGATTCCAGAGATAACCAAGCTTTAATGTCACGCATCCTTCGCTTGGAAGGAGCCGCTGTCGATGTCGCTGAAAACGGTCAGGTCGGAGTCGAAAAGGCGATCGAAGGGCATTACGATGTCGTGCTGATGGACGTGCAGATGCCGGTGATGGATGGCTACCAGGCCTTGCAGAGCCTGCGCGCGCAGAATTATAAAAGGCCTATCATCGCCTTGACCGCCCACGCCATGCGCGAGGAAAAAATGCGCTGCTTGGCCCTCGGCTTCGACAGTCACCTCAGCAAGCCGATCGATCGACAGGCCCTTCGTCGCCAGTTGCTCTCCTATAAGAAAGATCATGGGGCTCCTGTCCTCGAACAGCATTGACTCCTCTTTTTATTCCCTGTTACGTATTCTGTCCTGTGTGACCAACAGTCTGCATGTTGAGACCAACAGGTCGCTCTTGTCGCTGCCCTTTGTTTGAGCCCGCCTGTCACCTCAAGCTCAAGATTTGGGACAAAAACGTTTTGCCACTCACAGCTCTCCTAGGCAGTTGAAGAGACTGAAAATTGGGCAGCTTTGGACCTGGTCCTTATTTTGCAAGAACAAATGCAAGCCGCATTGTCAGTCCAGAGCCATGGGGGCTGACAAAGGTGAAATAAATTTGTCTTGAGGAGAATGACATATGGATACCACAGGTTCAACAGTCATAGGCGCCTTTACCCAACTTGAAGACGCGCGACGAGCTGTGAGCCAGCTTCATGGAGCCGGCTTTGCAGCGAACGAAGTAAAGCTCATTCCGAATGAGCAGGATGAATCCTTATCTTCTGATCAGCGCACCAACGTGGCGACGTCTGGGTCGGAGCACAAAGGTGGGATCATGAATTTCTTTTCGCACCTCTTCGGTTTCGACGACGATCAACAGGCCACTGCGCAACGCAGCTCTCAGATGAATATCGATCAAGATACCCAGCGCTACTTCTCGGACCAGTATCAGGGCAAGCGTCACCTCGTGGTGGTGTATTCCAACGCGCAACGCAATCAAGCAATCTCGATCATTCAAAGTTGCGGAGGTTTGGTCGAAGACAGGGCCAGTCTCCTCTACGATCAAGAACGCATGAAGGGCAGCACCCAACGCACGAGCAATCAAAATCTCGACAGTTCCCAGCGCGAAGTCTTGCGGCTCAGCGAAGAGGAATTGATCGCTAACAAAGAAGTGGTGCAAACGGGAGAGGTGACCCTCAGAAAAGAGGTCGTCACAGAAACCAAGACGATTCAAGTGCCGGTGAGTCGAGAGGAAATCGTCATCGAGCGACATCCGGTGGATGGTCGTGATATCGCAGCGGCCGATAGTACGATTGGCAGCGAGAGTCGGGAGATTCGAATTCCCGTCTCGGAGGAGCGCGTGATCGTCGACAAGGTTGTGGTGCCACGCGAAGAAGTGCGCGTCAGCAAACAAAAAGTCGAACGCACCGAAGAAGTCACGGAAGATCTGCGTCATGAAGAGCTGGAAGTGAATCGTGAAGGAACTGTTAACCTGCGCGGCGATGAGGTCACGCGCGATGAGGATCTGACCGAGGAAGAGCGTCTGGCACGGAGGCGTCGCAATAAAGATGCAGATCGTTCGGGTGGATCGCGCCCTTACGTCTGATCAAGGATAACCAGTTCGCGAACTGTAAATTGAACTTTTCAGAGAAGCTTGCTATCCCGCTGAAGCAGATCATGCTCAGCGAGGAGGCAGCTTGTGAAATTTTCTCTCCAGGTCGATACAGTTGTTCATGAGGTTGATGTCGATCCCGCTAAGCCCCTTCTGTGGGTCTTGCGGGAAGATCTCGGCTTGATGCAGGCTAAGTTTGGTTGCGGGGTTGGGCTCTGTGGAGCCTGCAGCCTTTACGTCGGTGATAAGGCGGTCCGCGCCTGCAGCTTTCCCGTCTCAAAAGTTCTTGAACAGAAGCTCACCGCAATCCGCTCCCATTTATGGGGCGGTCAAGGTGAGCCGCTAAGGTTTCGCGGCAGCGAATACCGCCGCTAAGAAGGCCGCGAGCGGGAAACAGAAGTCCTTTGCCAGGTCTTATCTTCATTTCGCGTTGCCCCACGAAAGCGTTTCGACTGCTCGATCTGTATTTTTTCAGAGGGCTTTCGCTGCTCCTTAATATATTCCTTGATGACTTCCAAGGTGGCCCCACCAGAGGAAAGGGCACAGTAGCTAGGACTCCAGAAATGGTTTCCCCATAATTTCTTTTTTATCTCTGTCCAAAATTCCTTCCTTAAGACATAGCTCGACTTTCCTTTGAGTTTTCCAACAAGGTTGGAAATCGCTGTTTTTGGATGGCAAGAGACAAGTAGGTGGACATGATCATCCTCACCCCCGAACTCTAAGAGTTCACCTTGCATTTGGAGAAGAGTTTCACTAAAAATCTCTCTGAGTCTCTCAAGCATCTCATCGGTAAAAACACCACGCCTATATTTTGTCACAAAGACAAGATGGACATGATTTTTAAAGACACAGTGTCTACCGGTCCGCCATTCAAATTTATGTGTCATAGACTTGACACCTCCATACAAACTAGATAGCATCCGATCGAACTCAATTGCGAGTGAGAATGCAATGATATCGGGTGTTAAATTTCGAATTTATCCAAGCAAAGATCAAATGGCTAAACTAAGCCAGTGGGCCGGTGCTCAGAGATTCATTTGGAATGCAAAGGTCGAAGAGGAAAAATATCTTAGAACCTTTGCGCGAAAATATTTGCCGGTCGGGACGTATCCTCAGCACGATCAAACGTACTCACAATATAAATCGAAAGACATTTGTCCTTGGATTTACGATATACCCTCTCAGGTGTTAAGAAACGCCGCGACGCGATGGCATCAGACTTTCCTCCGTTTTTTAAAGGGAGGTTGTGGGCGACCAAGGATTAAGAAAAAGCGCGATGAAATGGCACTTTTCCTCACGCGTGAGCTTTTCACCATCGAGACCGATGGATGTCAGACGTTTCTTCATATAGGGACGAAGACTAATAGTCTTGGCAAGATAAAGTGCAATTCTCACCGTTCTTTTGATGTGCCAGCCAGCATTACTATCAAACGCCAGGCGGGACGTTGGACCGTTTCGTTCTCTTACGGTACGGAAGAGAACAGCGATCTCGACTATCAAAAATCCTGTTTATCCCTTCTTCGCGATTTTACGGGAGAAGAGCTCAACGCAATGCTCGTAGGGATAGACAGGGGAGTTAAGGTCGCGTTCCAAGTAGGCGATGAAGGATTAAGTCCCGATGCCCGCAGTAAAGAAAAGCATCGAGCGAAGTGCGCTTATATTAAAAGGCAGCAGAGGCGCTTAGCCCGCCAAGAAAAAGGCTCAAATCGACGCAAAAAGACCAAGTCAAGAATCGCCAAAGCTCATCTAAAAATTGGCAATAGACGGCTTGATTTTATTCATAAGGCTACCTTTTCTCTTTGCCAAAACCAGTCCTATCAGGGTTTTATTTTAGAAGATCTTAAGATCAAGAATATGAGCCGAGCTCCTCGAGCTCAAGTACGTCCGAATGGCAAAGGATTCGAGGTCAATGGAGCTCGCGCTAAAGCTGGGCTCAATCGATCCATACTCGAACAGGGCTGGTCTAAATTTGAGACCATTCTTCGCTATAAAGCAAGGCGGCAAGGAAAGGCGTGTTTTAAGATTTCTCCTCAATTTACTTCCCAAGAATGTGCCGCTTGCGCTCACATTCACCCAGATAATCGACGGACGAGAGACGAGTTCCTCTGTCGAAGCTGTGGACACAAGGACCATGCCGATCGGAATGCGGCAATGGTATTAAAAAAGCGAGCCATAGAACTTATTTTAAACTCGGGAACCGAGTTGTCAGATCGAGGCGTGTTAACTCCTCAACCTGATATTGGGCGTGGAGCCAAAGGTAAGACCAGAAAGGCAAAAGCTAATCTGGCAGTTGGCAGCGAAGCGTCAAAAAAGAGGAAAAGGCTGGGAATAGCTCGTGCTAAAACCATGACCTCTTCTGAAGCCTCACCCATTTATGGGTGAAGGTTGTTCAC
>CANJJY010000347.1 GCA_947474445.1 Oligoflexaceae bacterium | reverse complement strand
CCATTCGGAGTCGTATGAGCGCAATTCATGTTGGGTAAAAGTGGCGAGCACTTGCTCATCAATGGCTTGAGGCGCCGCGCTTTGGCTGCTGATATGTTCGATATGAGCCGTGATTTCCGCGGCGCTATCGTCGATATCGCTGCGGCGCTGCCTCCAGAGCTGAGCGATCTGCTGCAAGATATCTTTGAATTGCTCGCGCGGAAAAAAGGTGCCTCCCCAAAAGGGTCGACCTTCTGGCGTCAGCATCACCGAGAGTGGCCAACCACCGCGCTGATTCATGGCCTGCACGGCTTTCATATAGAGACTGTCGACATCGGGACGTTCTTCGCGATCGACTTTAATCGCCACAAAATGCTGATTTAAAATGGCCGCAACGTCTTCTTTTTCAAAGGAATCACCTTCCATGACGTGACACCAGTGACAGGTCGCATAACCAATTGAAAGGAATATGGGCTTATTTTCGGCCTTGGCCCGAGCTAAGGCTTCCTGGCCCCAGGGGTACCAGTCGACAGGGTTGTGCTGGTGCTGGAGCAGGTAGGGGGAAATCTCTTGGGCTAGACGGTTCATCAGCGTCTCCATGTGCCAAAATATCTGGTATTGAGGGGACTTATCAGCGGCGAGACTGAGGACTTTTGAGCGGTCTGTCCAGGGAAGTTTTCGGCTTTTCTCAGCTCCGCAATTTCAGTTTACACACTCTCAATCAAATGGCTTATGTTCCCAATCAGGAAGCGCCGTTTTGGCGGTATTTCCTCGAGTTAGCCTGCGGAATAGTGTGGAGTGGAGACTGTTATGTTGCTTCTGAAGCGGTTTGGTTCTTGGCTCTTGGCAATGGGCCTAGCCCTCGTCCTCGCCTCGGTCTGCCTGTCTCATGTATCGTTTGCTGCGGCCGTCAAAGCCTGCAAAAAGCTGAAAGAGAGCGGCATGCTCGAAGAAGATCGCATGGCGCTCGAGCAGCGACGTGTCTACTGTACAGTTACCCCTCGCATCGGCACGGTCGGTGATTATGTTGAAATCAAAAACCAACACAATTACATTGTGGCAATAGGCCGCGTCATCAAACAGGGTAAAACAGCGACCATTATTGCCCTCACTAAGTCGAATCGCGACGAAGGTGCAATGTCTGGATATCCTGTGATGCTGCGGATGAATGAAAACCAAGACTATTGGACCGCGACGACGGCACCCTTCTAAATTGAGTTCGATGGGAAGGCGCGCGGCGTCTGATAGCATGGAAAGGTTGAGCCCGTAGTCGGTTTCAGCCTTTTGCTGCTAAGGAAAGCCATGACCGAATCAGTCCGCCCCGATCTTTCCGTCGTCATCATCGCCTATAATGAAGAAGCTAATCTCGAGCGCTGCCTCAAGAGTCTTCCCACCGGTGCAGAAATAGTCCTGCTCGACTCGGAAAGTAGCGACCGCACCTGTGCCATTGCCCAGTCCTTTGGAGCCAAAGTCTACCAACGCCCCTTCACGCATTTTGCAGATCAAAAAAATGCGGCCAATAGTTTTGCGACCAGTACTTGGATTTTGGCCCTCGATGCCGATGAGGAGCTGAGCCCCGAACTTAGTCGGGCCATCCTCGCTGTCGTAACCTTTTCCGCTCCCAAAATTTCTGGGTATCGCCTGCGTCGCAGTCTGGTTTTTATGGGCCGACGGATGCGCTTTGGCAAAACGGTGGATAAGCCCTTA
This sequence comes from Oligoflexaceae bacterium, assembly GCA_947474445.1. Lineage (GTDB taxonomy): Bacteria > Bdellovibrionota_B > Oligoflexia > Oligoflexales > Oligoflexaceae > Oligoflexus. The sequence continues at coordinate 3,055 of CANJJY010000347.1, read as the reverse complement.
CGTCTGTTTCGACGTGAACACGCCAGCTATCACGGCACCATTCACGAAGAGCTCCGACTCACTCAGGGTAAAAAATCAAAGCTGATGGAAGGTACCATCTGGCACTACAGCTACCGCGACCTCAGCGATTATTTTGTGCGCTTCAATCGCTACACCAGCGCCATCGCCGAGCAACATGCCCGTGAAGGTCGCAAGATCCCCTCGATCCTTCACGTCTTACGGCCTTGGTTTGAATTTGTGGCCCGGTATTTTTTTCGCCTCGGTTTCCTCGATGGGTATCCCGGCTATACTTATGCCCTCGTTTCGAGCCTCTACGCCTATGTAAAATACGCAAAGCTGGTCGAACTCAGGGGCCAAACCCATGTCTAGTCAACCGCGACGCGTGTGGCTTCTCTGCTCCAATCGCTGGAACAGCGCGATCACAGAATATGCCCTGAGCAGTGCACTCGCCTTGCAAAAGTTGGGATGGGAGAGCATTTTTAGTCCGCTCGCCTCTTCACCTGCAGCGCTGCGTGCTCGCCAATCCAATCTGCAATTGGTGACCTTTGAGCATTTTGGCCTCACGGAAGCCGGACGTTTCAGGCGAGAACTCAAGAGGATCAAGCCCGATCTAATCCTTCTCTTTGGAGGCCCTGAAACCTTTTTGAGCCGCCTTGCTCCAGGAATACCGAAGCTTCGATTTCGAGGTCAAGATGCTGATGGGCATCTTCCCCTTTCCCCGCTCGCGACTCGCTGGAGCTTGCATCACTGTGAAGGTCTCATCACTCCCTCTGGTTTCATTCAAAAACGCTTTGCCCAAGTGATGGGCGCGAAACCGGTACATTGTGTTCCTCTTGGTCTAGAGCGGAGTCTCTATCAACTGGAACGCAAAAACTTTCCAGGTTCACTGCGACCCGTCCTGCGAATTTTTGGGCGCCTCGATCCGGTCAAAGGTCATATCGCTTTTTTTGAATTATTTCAGGAGTTGCTGGCTCAATGGCCTACCGGGGAGCCCCAACCTTGGCTTGAAGTTGTGGGGCAAGAAGCCAATCTTACGGGCGAGAACTTACGGCAAGCCGCAAGCGAGATAGGCTTGGTAGAGGGACGCGACTGGCTTCTGCGGCTAGAACGGGTGGCTGACGTCAAAGCTCTGCTGTCGAGCACGCATCTGGCGATTATCCCGAGCTTATCTTCGGAGATCATCTGCCGCGTTGCCGAAGAATTCCTAATGGCAGGCTGTCCTCTTTTTGTCTCAGGAGTCGGTTCGCTCGAAGAATGTTTATTCGACTCTACGGCCGGCATGAGTTATCGGGGACTGAGCCGGAGCGATCAGCTTGCTGCCTTGCGGCGCTGGATTCCTCAATCTTTTGGCGAGACCTTTGAAACGCGTGAGGTGCGGGCGGCACGGGCCGTAGCCCTCTTTTCTTTAGAGCAAATGGGTGAGCAGCTCGCTGCCGCTGCCACCCACCATCTTTGAAACGGCTCAAGTCTGAGGACCGATCCAGGCCCTTGGTTTGGCTCCATCGGCCCGCGCCACCAGTCCCTGAGCTTCCATGGCTTCGACCATACGCGCGGCGCGATTGTAGCCGACTTTCAGCATTCTCTGGAGGTATGAAGCACTGATAGCACCTTGCCTCTGGGCAATTCCGATCGCTTCGTTCCACTTCGGATCCGCCTGTCCCGGGGCATCGGCACCCATGCCCTCGCTTCCTGAAAGGCCCTGCTTTTGAAACTCCTCGTCGATCCACTCCATGGCGCTCGCGTCGTAGTGCGAAGGGCGTGAAACCTTCAGTTGGTCCACCATGCTGACCACTTCTTCATCGCTCAGGAAGGCCCCTTGAATCCTTTCCAGACGCGTGGAACCAGGTCTTAGAAAGAGCATATCGCCTTTGCCGAGAAGTCGCTCGGCTCCCATGCTATCGAGAATCGTCCGACTGTCGATCCGTGAGAACACCTTAAAGGCTATGCGGCACGGGAGGTTAGCCTTGATGACGCCAGTGATCACGTCGACCGAGGGACGCTGGGTGGCGAGAACTAAATGAATGCCACTGGCACGCGCTTTTTGAGCGAGCCTTTGAATCGAGTTTTCGACATCTTTGGAAGCCATCAGCATGAGGTCGGCCAGCTCATCGATGACGATCACGATGTAGGGGAGCTTGCCGATCGAAGCTTGATCAGGAAAGCGCTCGCGCAGGGCATCGCGTGTGGCAGAGCTGGCCTGCTCCCAGTACTGATTGAATCCAGAGATATGGCGAACCATGGCAGATTCCATCAGCTGATAGCGACGATCCATCTCCTGACAGGCCCATTTGAGAGCGAGCGAAGCTTTGAGCGGTTCGGTGATGACGGGCATGAGAAGATGGGGGATACCCTCGTAAATCTTGAGTTCAAGGATTTTAGGGTCGACGAGGATCAAACGCACCTGTTCGGGGCTGGCCTTGAGGATGAGGCTGCAGAGCAAGGCATTGACGGCCACCGATTTGCCTGAACCGGTTTGCCCCGCGGTGAGAAGATGCGGCATGGACGCGAGATCACAGCAGATGGGTTCTCCATTGAGGGCCTTACCCAGGGCAAAGGTCAGTGGGGATTTGGCATCGCGAAAGGCCGCATTCTGCACAAGGTCACCCAGAAACACCGTATCCCGCCGCTTGTTGGGGACCTGCACTCCGAGAGCGCGTTTGCCTGAGATCGGATGAATAAAGATCGAATCGACCTTGAGGGCTAAGGCGATGTCATCGAGCAAACCGTTGACCTTGGCAAGTTTGGTGCCGGCATGGGGCTGGAACTCATAGACGGCGACGACCGGACCCGGTTGGATCGCGATGACTTCGCCGCCGATGCCGAACTCAGAGAAGGATTTAACTAGAGATTCGGCCGTTTGCTCAAATTCACGCTTTTGTTCATCCGTCATGGCCAGGGGGGCAGCATTGCATTTAAAGAGGGTGACGGGTGGAGGGAGATAACTGGGATCGGGGCGATCGACAACGTCCTCTTCGAACGAGGGTAAGGCGACCGAGGGAGCAAAGGTTTCGAGCATCGTGAGGGTGGGAACTTCGGCGGCGTTAACTTCCAGTGG